>CAZHSA010000107.1:4104-10708 GCA_964535135.1 uncultured Kordia sp. | reverse complement strand
TTGGTAAGGAAACGGAAGATGATTTTTTAGACTTGTTCTCGCGTAGGCGGGAATCCCTTAGACCGCTTTGCTATTAGAACGCTGCGCTGTTGGACTTGCTTTGCTCTTAGATTGTTAGACTGCTTTGCTTTTAGAACGCTTACGCTTTTAGATTGTTAGACACTCTTTGATACTGTCATTCCGCGCTTGTTGCGGAATCCCACACTCTTGAAACTATTTTGCTATATCGAAAAGTATTTTGTTAGGCTCTCAAGAACAAATTGACAGATTCACAGATTGACAAAAAAGCAAACAATCCAAAACCCTAAAAATTCCGTACTTTAGTCAACTCAAAAAAAAGCATATTTCAACAACAGCAACATATCCAGTTTTACAAGCTTCTAAACTTTCTATTGGCTACCAAGAAAAAGCGAATACCAAAGTGATTGCAGAAGCGATTGATTTTAAGATTTCGAAAGGAAAATTAGTTGCGCTGGTCGGTGCGAATGGAATTGGGAAATCTACCTTATTGCGAACATTAGCTAAGATTCAACAACCACTTTCGGGAGAAATTGTATTGCAAAATAAACCACTTCACTCCTATTCGAATGCGGAATTGGCACGAGAAATTAGTCTGGTGTTGACTGAACAGATTCCTTCTAAGAATTTGACAGTGATCGAACTGATTGCACTTGGTCGTCAGCCGTATACCAATTGGATTGGAAATCTCTCTAAAAACGATCACGAAATTGTAGAAAGTGCTTTAGAGAAAACAAATTTGCTCGAATTGAAACATCGCAAATGCTATACTTTGAGCGACGGACAACTCCAAAAAGTGATGATTGCACGTGCATTGGCGCAAGATACTTCCATGATTATTCTTGATGAACCTACAACACATTTAGACATGTATCATAAAGCCTATGTGTTGAATTTGCTAAAAAAACTAGCACACGATACCCAAAAAACCATGTTGTTTTCTACCCATGAAATTGATTTGGCGATTCAGTTGTGTGACGAAATGATTGTGATGAATGATGGGAATGTATTTTCGGGAACACCTTGCGAATTGATTGCACAAGGAATTTTTGAACAATTGTTTCCAAACGATCTGATTGCTTTTGACGCTACATCAGGAAGTTTCAAGGTGAAAAGCAACTAAACTGCACAAAAAACGCCTTATCCGGAGATAAGACGTTTTCATAAAAACTAACCAACCAAAAATGTAATACGACTCTCTTTACGCAAGTAACCAGCTCTTTGTACTGTCATCATCGTAATACACATTATATAAGACAATATCTGTGCCAAAACGTTACATAAATCCTTAAAAGAATTTGTTTTTTGTTAAAGGTTTTAAAAAGTTGTGTTAATGAATGATGAGAAATGTTCTAGGGAGATTTTTTAAAAAGTATATACACCTCTGAAATCAAAAACATCATACATATCAACTCCATTCTAACTTACAATATTTAGTTTGAGATCTCGCGCTGCCGCGAGATTAGTTCAACTTACACTATTGTGTACGTCCTTTGGACTTCTCAATAGTGAGTTTCACTAAACGAAAAAAACACCTCACAAGTGTGAAGTGTTCTTTTAACTAAACTAACCAACCAAAAATGTACTATGACTCGCTGTACGCAAGTAACCAGCTCTTTGTACGGTCATCATCAAAGTACACAAACAATAAACCAATTTCTGTGCCAAATATTGCATTGCTTCTTATATTCTAACAAAATTTTAGCATTTTGAAAGCCTTTCTTCTTACTATTAAAATAAAACGACACAATTTGGTCAATTTCCTATAAAAACAAGAAACACCTCACAAGCGTGAAGTGTTTCTTTAAAACTAACTAACCAACCAAAAATGTAATCACGACTCTTTTATTTCGAGTAACCAGCTCTGTATAATGTCTACATCGTGTTACGCTTAATATAAAACAAGTACCGTGCCAAAACGATGATAACATTGTTTTTTATTTGTGTTTTAATTCGATAATTTAGTGACTTAATAGTTGTGTTTTGAAAACAATACTAGAAACCGAACGCTTGCGCTTGCGTGAGTTTTCATTGAGTGATGCGGAATTCATCTTGAAATTAGTGAATACACCATCATGGATTCAATTTATTGGCGATCGTAATATTCATACGCCTGGCGTTGCCGAGGAATACATTCAAGAAAGTTTGCAAAAAAGTTACGCCAAAAATGGTTTTGGTTTATGGTTGATGGAACTCAAAGAAACCGAAGAATCTATTGGAATGTGCGGTTTGGTAAACCGAAAAACATTAGCACATGTAGATATTGGTTTTGCACTTTTACCCGAATATGTTCGCAATGGATATACGTATGAAGCCGCAACAGCCACACTAAAGTATGCAAAAGAGCAACTACAGCTAGACAAAATAGTTGCCATTACCGATCAAAAAAATGTCGCTTCTATCGGATTGCTAAACAAAATAGGATTGCATTTTGAAAAAGAACTCGAACTTACGGAAAACAATACCGTACTTTTATTTTCACAATAAATTTCATACATGAAAAAAGAACTTATTTTTATCTTTTTCGTGCTATTAGTATACTATGGAATTCATGGCTTTCCTATGGATCAAGAAACTCTCGATGGTGTTTCTACGATTGATATTAATATGTACGACACGTATTTTGTAATTCCTAGCAAGCATTATTGGTTGCTTAGCCTACTTTTTACCTTTTCTATCAGTTATCTGGTCAGAATCTTAATTACCAAGTTCCATAATCGCATCGCAAATTATATATATGTTGTGGTAAACGCGCTTTTTATTGTATCATTAGTATACGTTATTCGTTTTTTTAATACGATTTTCCGTGAATTTAAAGAACGATCCGTGGATATTGATCCATTTTTTTACAACTTATTTTATCTTGCTACAGCATTGTTTATTTTTTCAGTCATTTTTGAGATCTATGTACTCTATAAAACTATAAAAAGGAACCCACCATTAGACACATATTAACAAACCAAATAGTATTAAAAACATACGCAGATGCATTCAGAATTTAAAAACGGGTTAAAAATCGGATTGGTTACCTACGGAATTGGTCTTTTTTATGCGTCACTTGTATTTGTCAGTATAAAATTTGTGCCTATGAGTTTTGAATATTTCAAAGCCATTTCAATGTTTCTGTTTTTACTTGCTGTAATTTGGTCACTTATAAATATTGGCGTCATCCTTAGCAAGCGATTCCAAAATGGGAGTTTGGGGATTCTTACGATCAACCTAACCTTTATATGTTTTTATATATTATTTTTTTGGGTGATGAAAATATTTTTTTAAATTTTAAAACCTCAATAAAAAATCCTTTAAGTACATATTCTTTGCTGAATTTCTGCTGAAAACGATTCAACTACATTCCTATGAAAAAAGAACTTCCATACATACTGCTAAGTTTAGTACTATGTAGTATTCTTATTTTTTATCCGCTTAGTTTTGATTTGGTCCTTTTAGAAGGAACCTTAGGTACCAATGCACATGATACGTATTTTGTGGTGGATCCAACCTATCATATTATTTCCTCTTGTATCATTTCCTTTGCGTTTGTGTATTTTTTGAGAGTGCTTTTTACAAAGTTTAACTATAAACTTGCTAACTATATATATGTATTTTTTAATGGACTATTTTTTGGAGTAGCGATCATGAATATAATATCAACATTTTTATTTGAAATTATTGATACCGTTGTTGCCACCGATCATGAAGAGCAAGTACTACGTGATAGCTTAAATTTTACAGGATTTCTATACCTTTTCATTGGCTTGGCAATCATTTCTTTTGTCCTTGAAATATATACGTTCTTTCGTATTAGAGAACGAAGATGATCGTATTGCAATGTTAGAAATTTTCTGGCGCAAGCAGAATCCTAAATTCACACAAAATAGTATCTTTACGCAAAATCTAATTCATGTCAGACATCGTTATTTATATCATCCTTATTGTTATCTTTTTAGCTGTTGGTATTTTTTTGGGAATGTATATTGGAAACCTAAAAACAAAAGCAAAACAAGAAGGCATTCACGAACGCAATCGCCAATTGCAAGCACAGTTTGATGATCTGAAAACGCAAATGCATGCCGAAAATGCAAAACAAGACGAGACGTTTCTACAGCAATTGGGTACGATGAAAGAAAGTTTGACCAAAACGGAACAAGAACGTGAAGAAATTAGACGTGAAAAAGATTTTTTAAATGTGGAATTGGCGCGAAGAAATTCTGAATTTGAAAATCTGCAAAAACAACAACTCGAACGTGATGAAACCTTAAAAAAACAGCAAGAACAATTGCGCAAAGATTTTGAATTGCTTGCCAATAAAATTCTCGAAGAAAAATCGACTAAATTTACTGAACAGAACAAGGAAAACATCAAAAACATTTTGACGCCACTTCAAGAAAAAATTCAGCATTTTGAAAAGAAAGTAGAAGACAGTCAAAAAGAAAATATCAGTATTCATTCCGCATTGCGCGAAAAACTTTCTGAACTGAGCAAAGCCAATCTGCAAATCAGTCAAGAAGCCGTGAATTTGACAAAAGCCTTAAAAGGTGATAGTAAAATGCAAGGAAACTGGGGCGAATTGGTCTTAGAACGTGTACTCGAAAAAAGCGGCTTGGAAAAAGATCGCGAATATGTGGTGCAGCAAAACTTTACACGTGACGATGGTTCGCGCGTATTACCAGATGTTATCATCAATCTGCCAAACAACAAAAAAATGGTGATTGATTCCAAAGTTTCGTTAACTGCCTATGAACGTTATGTAAATAGTGAACACGAAGAAAGAGCGCTGAATTTGAAAGAGCATTTAATGTCTATCAAACGACATATTGAGCAATTATCCGCGAAGAAATACGAAGATCTGTATGAAATGGAAAGTCCCGATTTTGTATTAATGTTCATTCCGATAGAACCTGCATTTGCCATAGCTGTAAACGAAGATTCTACCTTGTATAGCAAAGCGTTTGAAAAGAATATTGTCATCGTAACGCCTACAACTTTATTGGCAACATTGCGTACCATTGATACTATGTGGAACAATGAAAAACAGCAACAAAACGCCATTGAAATTGCGCGACAAGCAGGTGCGTTGTATGATAAGTTTGAAGGATTTATGAGTGACCTCATCGGAATTGGTAAAAAGATCGACGCGACTAAATCGGACTATTCTGCAGCAATGAACAAACTGTTTGAAGGACGCGGAAACATCATCAAAAGCATTGAAAAGATTAAGAAAATGGGCGCAAAAGCCAAAAAATCGCTTCCTGAATCTATTTTGAAACGTGCCGAAAACGAATCAGATGATTCTATTATGGGAAATGAAGAACCGCGAAAGTTGTTGTAATAGTTGGGTGTTGGGTTTTAGGTGTTGGGTGTTTGACTTCAAATTTTACATTTTATTTTTCAATCTCAATTCTCAATACTAACTTCTCATGACTGACTATAACTACTTCATGACTTATAAACTTGCGTGTTTTCTGTGGATTTATTAATTTGCAGATACTGAATTTACCGAAGTCAGATAAAAGGAAGGAACTTCGGAGCAAGCCATTGAAGCATTTACAAAGAATTCACGTACAATACCAAAAGAAGCTTCAAAGCATTTACATCTCGAACATCGAGAAAATTAAAAGCTAGCATTTTATTAATAACATATAACCGTTGAAAAATACACAAATTAGCGTCTTAGGTTGTGGATGGTTGGGCTTGCCGCTTGCCAAAGATTTCATTGCACAACACTATACTGTAAAAGGTTCTACTACTTCTGAAGAAAAAGTAGCAGCCTTGCAGGAAGCTGGTATTCAACCCTATGTTTTTACCTTAGGAACTACGGATGATGAAGCAGTAATGTCTGATTTTTTAGCGAATAGTGATGTCATAGTGATTAATTTTCCTCCGAAAAGAGTTCCAGATATTGTACATGCCTATCAAGCACAAATTCGTGCAATTTTACCATATATCAACCCAGTACAAAAGGTGGTTTTTATAAGTTCTACATCTGTATATCAAAATACCAACGATTGGGTTTCGGAAGAATTAGAAAATCATCCAGAAAAAGAATCGGGAAAAGCGGTGTTAGCTGCTGAAAATCTCCTAAAATCACATCTAAAAAACCGATTGACTATTCTCCGATTTGCGGGACTTTTTGGGTATGATCGTGTTCCCGGACGCTTTTTGGCAAATAAAAAAGAACTTTCTAACGGAAATGCGCCTGTAAATATGATTCATCAAGATGATTGCATCGGATTGATTAATACGGTGATTACAAGAAATGCGTGGGGCGAAATCATCAATGGTTGCTCGGACGTGCATCCGCTCCGAAAGCGCTTTTATGTATTGGCTGCCAAGAAACTAGGATTGCCGCCACCTGAATTTAAAAAAGAAGATACGGTTTCGTTCAAAAAAATATCCAATATCAAAAGTAAAATGTTACTTCACTACACCTACAAACGCCCGAATCCGTTAGTATTTGTGATGTAGGTTTTTTTGGGTGTTGGGTTTTGGGAATTAGGTATTAGTCAAGTTCTAAAGAATACAAGAACAAGTCTAAAAGCGTAAGCGTTCTAAAAGCGAAGCGTTCTAACATCTAACAGTGCGCAGC
>CAZHSA010000107.1:0-4004 GCA_964535135.1 uncultured Kordia sp. | reverse complement strand
CTAAAAGCGTAAGCGTTCTAAAAGCGAAGCGTTCTAACATCTAACAGTGCGCAGCACGGTCTAAAAGCAAAGCGTTCTAACATCTAACAGCGCACAGCGCGATCTAAAAAAAACACCTTACCAATTGATATGATAAGGTGCTTTTGTGACGTTCACTTTTGTCTGATTTCCAATTCATGCTATGCGTTTTTTACAGTAATTGCTACGGCTTTTCCTGGCGCAAAATCGTTGGTCACTTCTACTTTTTCTAATTGATTAAGCAAGTTTTGATCTTTGATCCATTCGCCATTTACAAATAAAGCTACTTCGTAGATATCGCCTTCTGTGGTCAACTTTACACGCAATCCTTCGTAGTTTGAGTTGTATGCTTTTACAACACTTCCATAATTTGCTTTAAACCACGCTTCTGCTTCTTGCGCTTTTTGTGCCAAATACGCTGGCGATGATTCTCGCTGCTTTTTTGCGGCAACTGCTTTTGCCAACGCTTCTTTCAATGCTAGTTCTGCTTTTGCAATACTATCTGCTTCACGTTGCGCTGCTGCAGCTTCTGCCAATTTGATTTCATCTTGCATTTTAGCATACGCAATACAATCTTCCAAGGCTTGTTCTTCAAATTGAGTTGTGGTTTCTACTGCTACATTTTCAATGGTGTTCAACGTTTTTACGGCTTCAACTTTGTTTTCTTTTGTTGGTGTGTTGCATGCCATTACTGTTAATGCTGCTACTCCTAATACTGTGAATGTTGTACGTTTCATACTTGTTTGTTTTAATTGTTATACTTGATTTATAGTTCAAATATCTCACGAAATGCACAAACAATTTGGGTAGCTTTAGTATTCGTTAGCAGGTATCTAGAATTCGTTGAAAATTGATAGAATTTATATGATTTTCGTCTTAAATCTCGCGAAAATCCAAAAGTATACACATCACAAAAAACCTTGAAAATCGTGTGTTTTCAAGGTTTTGTGCTGTCTCTTATCTTTTTTTACACTTTCGTGTAATTAGTTCCGTTAACAATCACAGGTACGTATTCGTGTTTGGCATTTTGTTTCATTATCGGTTGCATGACACAAAGCACCGTTGTTTTCCCTTTGATATATAACGTATTGCCACGCACTTTGGTCAACCATCTAAATTTTTTAATGGGAATATGAAACTCGCGGATGGTACGCAGCAAATTTTCATCTTCGGAAATCCAATCCATGATTTCTTGTGTGTTCTTAAAATCGGGAATGTCTGCTGCAGCTTCAAATTCAAATTCCCACTCCACAGGAATATTGAAACGATAGGTATACAATTCGCCAGGTAATTGCTCAGCACGCGTTTTTAAAATAGTTTCCCAATCAGCTTTTACGTTCGGGTATTTCTTTTTGAATTCCATCGCCAACGCTCTTGGTCCTGGCGAATGTGCTGTTGGATAATATCCATAATAGGTTTTTGCTAAATAATGTCCCGTGTATTTTCCACCAAACACATTGAAGAATTCAGAAGCGTAGAGTTGAATTTCAGTATCTGAAGTGACTGCCTTTTTTAAACTTTGTAAGAGTTCTTTATTTGCACCTAAACCGCAGGAATGAAACACAATTTTAGTTGCTTTTGGCAAGAAGTTTTTGGCTAATGGAACAATTTCTTGCTGTTTTAATGCTTCCGCTAATGTTTCTATCGTAATTCGTTCGCCATCATTCGTAGTTTGCATCGACAAACCACGCCATGGATTGCTATGACTTACAATATGAATGTCTCCATACACATTCGCATCATAATGCAAACGCAACCACGCTAAAATCGCTGCCAAACTTTGCGCTTCTTCCACTACCTGACAGTATTGATTGCTAAAATAGTTTTTAGCATTGGTGTAATACATATTATCGCCTTCATCAAAACCTGCAATGAATACTAAAGGTTGTGGTTGTTTGTTGATTTTTAGCGCTGTTTCAGTTCCCGCGAAAGCGGAAACCGAACAACACCAAAACAATAGGAAACATATCTTTTTCATCTTAGTTATTTTTGATGGTCACAGTTACTTTTTGTCCCAAACTGAATACTTCATTTACATCTAACCAATTCATACGTTCCTGCAATACTTCATTTACAATCCAACTTCCATTTACGAGAATTTCAACTTTTAAAATCGTACCATCTTTGTCAATTACGACACGGATTCCATCGTACTTTTTTAAGTACTTTGCTATAATTTTTTCATAGTTTTCACGGAACCAAGTTGTTGCTTTTTCATTCAGAATCTTCGTATCCGTTTTCCCAACTTTTGAACGTTTTTTTCGTTTTACAAAGGTTTTACCTTTTACAGAAGCCGCTGCGCCTACAGCACTATTGTTAACGTTTTTCGGCATTGGCAACGGTTGTTTTACCGTGTTGAGTCTTCCATTTTTATTCACTACTTCATGATCAACAGCCACAAATGACGTGTATTGCGTTACCAAATTGTATTGCAAACCAAGTTCAATGACTTTTTGTTTGGTGTTTTCTCCAAAACGCTGTCTGTAATCGTCCAAACGTTCTATTTTTTTACGTGCCCACAAATAGCGAAGTGCTTCGTTATTTTTGCTCAACACACCATCTGACACGCGCAGTTCTTTCTGAAAAACGCCATTTCCAGTTTGTCCCGTAACGGTTAACGTTCCTTTGGCGTCACCTCTGTATTTTCCGAATACTAAAATTGGACGCGATGCAAATACATCTGGAATGCTGCTCGGTGTTACATCGTACGCATCAAAACCTGTTGCTTTGATTCGAATTTGTGTCAATAATGGCGATTTGATATAGTTTCTAAATTGTTCTGCCAACTTTATAGCGTCATTCATGTGCGTTACGATAAACGATTCGCTATTACTCACTTTTGCCATACCTTCCAACAAATATCTATTTACGCTTGATCCTATTCCGAAGGTAAACACATTGGCCTGCCCAAGATTTTTTTCAATCATTTCAAAAGCTTGTCGCTCTACGCTTACATATCCGTCCGTAATAACAACCATTGATCGTGCACTGGTTTTGTCCATTCGTGGTAAGGCATACGCCGTTTTAAGCGCGTTGAGTAAATTGGTGCCGCCACCACCGCGAACATTGGTTAAAAAGTTGATTCCTTTTTTAATGTTTTCTGGAGTACACGTCAACGGTGTTGTTGCTAATACGTGCGATCCGCCAGCAAAGAGTAAAATATTGTAACGATCGGTTTCTGGGAGATTTACCAATAAATTGCGTAATAGTTTTTTGGAAACTTGCATTGGATAGCCGTTCATAGAACCTGAAACATCTACAACAAACAAGTATTCTTTCGCTGTTGGCTTGAGTTGTACAGAAGCTTTTGGTGGTTCCATCATGTAGGCGAAGAATTTTTCTCCGTTTTCTTCATACAATAACAATCCGGCTTGAATTTCATTTCCGCGCATTCCGTATTTTAAGATGAAATCGCGATTAGATGCATTTTTGTTTTCCTCCGTCAATGCAACTTCGGCAATTTTAGTAGTTGGATAGTGTACTTTGATATTGTGGCTATCGGAAGAAACATCTGCAATTGGAATGCCCGAATTGATTTGTACGTTGATGTCATACGCAAACGTATCTGCCACGCCTTTTTTTGTATAAGGCTGATTGAACACTTTTTCGCCAGACGTATTTTCGCCTGTAAATCGCGGTCCAACTACATTTGGAAAGACAAATTCGTAGCTTCCCGCCAAAGGCACGAGCATTTCTGTATAGTATAAATCAATCGTTACGATGTCGTTTAGTATGATATTTCCAACATTCATTTGAAACACATTTGGACGATGTTGTTCAAGTTTGGCAGCACGCTTTCCTTCTTTTAGTGCTTTGTCATATACACGTTGTGCTTCTTGCTTTTCAAAGATTTTTGCGTTGATGGTACGATCGCCAATAGACATTTGCATTTTGTGAACCGCAGCTTGTGTTGACAATGGAAATACATATTTTGCTTCAATTGGAATGTTGCCCGTGTTTTGATAGGTTTGTGCAATATGCACATG
>CAZHSA010000106.1:0-10710 GCA_964535135.1 uncultured Kordia sp. | reverse complement strand
TTTTTTAGTTTAATGGTTTTGCGAAAATTACTATAACTTCTTGTCCTTCTTCTACGGAAGCATCTGGCGCTGGCGATTGTTTAAATGCTTGTCCTGCAATCAGGGTTTCGTCTGCTGTGGCATGATATACAGCGTCGAGTTGTAAACCGTAGTTGAGCAATACTTTTCTAACGGCAGTTTCCGTCAATCCTAAAATATTAGGCATTGTTTGTTGTGCATTCGCGACGACAGTTTCAGACGCAACAATATCCAAACTAATATCGCTGATAGCGGCACTGTTTACGTCCTTGGCAGATTCGTAATCTAACAGCCCAAAAATGGTTCCTTCTGGTCCTTTTTCAACCGTAGTTTTAAGGTTTAAAGAAATGTTAGACAACTTGAATCGTGAATTCACCAATTCTTCATCTGCCTTTATCACATCATTTACAATGCTACTGTACACTTTGCTCGCCGATAATTTATTCGGATGATCTGTGACAGAGAAATCTTGTGCTTCTGCCAATTGTTCGTGTAGTTTTCCGTTTTCAACTTGTAACGCATCTACTAGTTTTTGCGTGTCTTGTAATGCTATTTCTTTTGCCGTAACACGCGCTTTTTCTTGCTGAACGGAAGTTTGTAATTGTGAAATACTCGCTAAGAATGATATTTTTTCTTGTGCTAAATTGTCTTTTTCTATCGTAAGATTAGAAACTTGTACTTGTAAATCGTCGCGTTCCATCGAAATGTCTGAAACCTGTTGTACTAAGTTATCACGTTCAATTGAAATGCCTGAAACTTGTTGTGCTAAGTTGTCACGTTCTATGGAAATGTCAGAAACTTGTTGCGCTAAGTTATCGCGCTCTATGGAAATGTCTGAAACTTGTTGTACTAAGTCATCACGTTCAATAGAAACATTGGACACTTCTTCTTGCAATCCTTCATATAAATTTTGATAATTAGCGCCGCCAACTTCAGCCATTTCTAACCCTTCCATCTGTTCGCGTTGTTCGGCAACTTGCGCTTCTAAATTGAGTTTGTCTGCTTCAAGGGTTTCACGCAATGCTTGTTCGTTGGCTAAATTTGCGCTTACAGTTTGTAAACTCGTATTCAAATCTGCCACTTGTTGACTTTGCGTTTCCATGTCACTTTGCACGCTTGAAAGCTGATTGAGCAAAGAAGCACGTTCGTTTGATAGCGAAGTAATGGTATTATTAAGACCCGTTACTTGCGCCATAGCATTGTCTTTTTCTTCTTCTATGACGCGAATGGTGTTGGCAAACTCAAACATAGGAACTTCCGAAGCAATCACGACATGATCTACTTTTCTAATTTGTTCTTTCAGTCCTAGCAACCAACTTTTACCAAAATCTATGATGAGTTTAGTATCACTTTCCACAGTCGCAGTAAATGTAGTGGTAATGACTTCTGGAAGTCCTGATTGTGAAGTCGCAGCAATGATTCTGAATGAAGGAGTTCCACCAGATTTTAAGACTTCGCGTACCACACGAATGGTTTGATTTGTGGTAGAAATTCGTGAAGGAATCGTTAATCCATAAGACAATTTTCCTTTAGATATGGTCAACGTATCTGTAAGCGACAACCACGATTTTGTAAAAATATTGTAAAACTGAATCTGTACTTTTGCCGTTTTTACGGGCGTATCAGCCATATCAAATAAGATATGTTGAAACTGAATACTTTGTATATTAACTGCCATGATTATTGTTGAATTGAAATTTTAGTGAGTACATTTCCAACGTTCACTTCGATGATCAAAATATGTCCATTTGCAAAGTCAACAGCATCTACTTGTACTTGTGTTTTTGCTTTCCCGCTAGCGTCTGTTCTAATTTCGCTGGTGTTTAAGAAGGTAGTATTGTGATTTAACGCTGCGTTCGGATTTAACAATTCCGTTTTTTGCTGATTGTAATTAAATTCAACCAACGCTTCTGAAATTTTTTCTCCAGCCGCATTAAATACCTCCACATCAATATCGAAAATATGAATAGTATTCGTTGCCTTCGGTGTTGCATTGATGATCATTTGCGGCAAACCTTCGTTAGGAACCACCGCGATAAATCGCCCAGAAATGGTACTCGTCACTTTGTTCGACTCTTTCGTGTCGGTACTCGTGCTTGTATTGGTTACAGGTTTAAAAGCCAAGGTTCGCGCATATCCTTTTTGATAGGTTTGTGCCGCGGAAGTTCGTGCAACTTTACTTTCAGTAGCAGGTGTTTCAGAACTTGTTTCTTTCTCAAACTCAGCTTCTACTTGTAAATTAAAGTCCAAATACGGTAACGTATACAAGGTATTTGGTCTTCCAAACTCGTCATAAGGTTTTACATTCCTCAGATGATTTTGCGCTTCATTCAAACTATCGGAAATTCCCAATAGTATTTGTTTTAGCGTTAATGCGTTATTTGATGTGCTCATGTGTGTTTTTTTAAAATGAAAAACTATCTTTTTGCTTTTTTACTTCTTTCAAGATGCCAATTCCTTTCTTTACATTTTTCGCGGTCTTAATGACATCAATGGCTACTTGTAACTTCTTGTTTCCGACATTAAAGCTGGTAGTTTCTTCTTTTTTTGTTTGTTGTTGTTGGATGAAATCAAAATCGAATCCATGTTTGGTTGCGGCATCCATGCCACTGATAAAATCGACTTCTTTTAGTTTTTTCTCAAAGAGATGCGTTACTGTGTTGGTTTTTTCTAATTTCTTGTTGGCGGTATTAAATACCTTATCAACTTTAGTTAGTTTTTTTCCAACATTGTTGAGAATGCCCATTCCTTTGGAAACCTTTTTGCTGATTTTTTGCAATTCAGGAGATTTTGTAACACTTGTCACTTTCTCTAAACCAGATTGAAGGTCGTTTCCTGTATTTCGTACGGTTTGAAACGTATTGTTTACTTTGGATACTTTTTTCGTCGTTTCACCAAAAGTATCTAGTGCTTCAGAAGCTTTTTTTACAACAGTTTTTACAGTCTGCACTTCTTTTTTCTTTGCAGTGTTGTCAATAAACGAATCCAGTTTTTTTGCACCTTTCTTTACCGAGTTTGAGAATGTTTCAACTGGTTTTTTAATGGTTTTAATTGGTGTTTTCTGTATTCGTTTGCCAACTTGCTTTAAAGGTGTTTTTTGTTGCCTTTTTGGTTTTTGCGTTTTTTGTTTCGTCGCTTTCTGTGCTGTTGTTTTTGGCTTCTGTGCTGATTTTAAAGCAACCGTTGCTACGGATTTTTTTGGTTGTTTGGTAAAATCATCTATAGTTTTCTTTACGTTTTTAACTTTTTGTCCAAACTCAAGAAGTGTTGTTGCCTTTTTCTTCTGTTTTGATACGGTTGTTGGTACGGATTTCTGTTGAATTGAAGGAATTGCAGCTTTTGAAGCTTTTTTTGGTTGTATAAAACCTGTACTAGTAGGTTTTGTGGTTTTGCGTTTTTTTGAAATAGGAGACACACTTGAAACTTCTCTCTTTTTCGGAGTGAAAGAAGGTGTTACTTCCCAGCGATCGTCTTGTTTCTTGCGATGACTCTCTTTTCGTTTTTTTAGCTTTTCTGCTGCTTCGGCTTCCTCTTTTTTCTTTTGATCAATCGTTTTTATGTCATGTTCATACCTTTTGTCTGTATTGGATGCTTTCTTTTTACCTGTGAGTTCTGCCATTTGATCTTCGAGCTGTTTTTGCTCTTCGATCAATGATTTTAAATTCGAATTGAATCCTGCAACATCTTCTAAGGATTTGTCTGATTTTTTCGCCTCAGGAGAGAGCAACGAAGCTATATTTTCTATAGCTGCGTTTTCCTCCTTCGGAGTTTTTTCTTTCTTAACAAAACTTTTCCAATGTTTAGCCATTTGTATAAACTCGTATATTAATTGTTTGCGTTTCTTTTACTTTCCAACTCATTTTCAATCATTGCTTGCAAACGTTGTTCAAAAACGGGTGGGTTTGGAACGGTTACTAATTTGGTTCTCACTAAAGAACTTGCTTCTGCCGAATACTGATATTTTTGTGAATAGCTTGCCGAAACAGAGGCGCTTACAGCAGCAAATCCAACGTTAAATCCAGCACTTACTGACACAGAAGCTCCAAACTCTTTTGATTCCATCATAGAAACAGACATTTTACACTCAAAAAATGTATCGACAAATTGGTAAAATGTAGGCGTAAAACCTAGCGCTAACAAGCTATATTCTTCGCCGCCCATTTCTACTTTGGTATTTACAAGTTCCTTTGCCAAATCCATCGAAACCCGATCCAAGGCTCTTTGTGCTTCTGCAATCCCTATACCCAGAGATTTAATCATCTCGGGTAAGGGTGCATTTTGTATTTCTCTGGTGATTCTCCCCATGGATTAATCGTTTTCTGCTTCTTCTCTAGCAATTGCCATTTGTTGTTGAATGCGCTCTTCTAATGCCGCTGGTGGCGGAATTGGAACTAATTTTGTTTGTAACAAACTAGAACCTTCTGCTGAATAGCTATATTTTTGAGAGAAACTTGCATTTACTTGCGAAGTAGTCACTGTTTTGTTGGTTTTAATACCTCTTCTCCAGCTAAAACTTGCGCTTCTGTCCGTACTTTTTGAGTTTCTTTTGTACTCATACGAAGATGAACCTTCTCTTGTAAATTTAATGTTTACAGCAACTTTAATAATTGTATCAACAAATTGGTAGAACGTAGGAGAGAAGCCTAATTCTAACATAGATAATCGCTGTGGTAAGTACAATGTAGTTTCTGCTACTCCTGACTTCTTTTCTATTGTTTTAGGCAATGGTTTTGGAGTCAATTCTTCGTAGCTAGATCCGTTGTAAATATACCAATCGTCACTATTTTTATAGTACGTATTAGTTTTATCCTTGTCGGCCGAAGGAACAAATGCTGCACCAGCAACATTTGCAGCAATTGTAACATCTGCATCAACTGTAACAACAGGCTTGTCGTATGTGGTATCAATGTCACTTGCATTTATTTTTGATAAAATAGAAGCTCTGTAAGCTGCATCTGTATTTGAATTGTACAATTCAACAGCGCCGCTCGTTTGAACTTTTTCTTTTCCAAAAAAGACACGACTGTCTTTAAAGTTGATAAATTCTTGTCCGTTGATAGTAGATTTTACAGGACTTAATCCGCCCATCATTTCTGCTACTTCGATTGAGTTGGAGTCTAATGCCATTTGTGCATTGGCAATGGATGTTGCCATGCTCTCAATCATTTGTCCCATAGGTACATTGAGTAATTCTTGCCCTATTTCTGGATTTTTATGAAACATAGTTTTTGATTTTTTTAATTTGTTATTCGTCTTTGTTTATAGTTGATTTTAAAATTTCAAGATATATATCAGGTGCAGGCAACGATACTATTTTTGCTGCAATTGATGAGGAGCCTTCCGCAGATGAAGAATATTTACGTGCATAATGTGCCGAAACAGAAACGCCAAACATTTGCGTAGAAGTGCTATCACTGCTACTGTTGTTTGTACTTGAACTGTTGTTGGCATTGCTGCTATTTCCATAGCTGAATCCTAATGCGCCTCCGTAGCTTTCAGATTCAGCCATAGAAAATTCCATTTTCATTTCTACAGAAGCTTCTGTAAAAGCGTAAAATGTGGGTGCAAAACCAAGGCTTAATAAATTGTACTCTTCATCACCTAGATTAATTTTTACCACCGCCAATTCATTTGCCAAACGAATAGAATTCGCATCCAACGCCGATTGCGCATTGGCAATAGACATTCCGAGTTTTTCCAGCATCATTGGCAATGGAGCGTTGGTAATTTGTTGTATAACTTTAGGCGTAGTACTCATCAATGATTAATTTGAAGTTGTATTTGTCAACGATTGTATGTAGTTTTCTAACGCAGTTGGTGGTGGCACCGAAATCATTCGAGCCGAAACCGACGCATTTCCTTCTACGGACATGTTAAATTGTCGCGCATAGCGAACATCGAGTGAACCGCTAATGGCTACTGATTTATCTCCAGTAAAATCTTGAGAAGATTGTTTTAATTTGGAAAGATCGTTCTGCGTTTCACCAACATAAATTTCTGTTGATTCTTTGTCCATTGTAGATGAAGATACATTTTTCACTTTTACATCCACTTCTTTGTTTTCTTTGGAATGAATGAAGTAATTGATCTTCGTTTCTTCATGAAGTAAATAATAGACTCCATTAAATTTTTCGACAAAGAATTTATGCAAAAGATGATTGCTTTGTGTCAATGAACTTTCAGATAATTCAGTACTACTTCCATCTGCAAAAACAACCGAAGTTCCACCATGTGTAAACGTTACATCTGGTCTTGTACTAGGAGTTGTGATTGCTCTTTTGTCTAGAAATTCATCATTTGATAAATTGGATGTAGCTGGAATTTTTGCTGCCGTAGAAACGTTTCCTCCTCTAAAAAATATATAATCAGAAGGACTACTATTGGTAATTTCAATGGTAATTTTTCTAATTACAGGATCTTTTGCTGAACTTCCGTTTGCTAAATTTTCACCTTCCGTAGCCGTTTTTATTCTGTCGTCACCGAATTCTTTTCTAGCATACTTTTCAAGTTCTTTTTTGAAAGCCTTTGCTCTTTTGAGTCCTAAAGCTTCATTGTATTTCGTATTTGCGGTTGATGTGCTTCCACTTCCATCTGTAAAACCTTTGATGGTAATGTTTAAATTGTCATCTTCTTTTAACGCCAATGCTAACAATTCGGCATCAGCCATTGTTAAAGAGTTTGAATTTACACCTTGCGAATAGGTAAAGTCAATCATTCTGTGTTTATCCCAATCAAAATAGAAAACATACGGCGTTATGGCTACATTTCCGCCATTTACTTTGTGTACACCCGCGCTGTTAATACCAGTTACAATTTCGCTTGTTCCTGAATTACCATCATCATTTCCAATTGCAGCATTTTTAAGTGTTTGCTCAAATGAAGTGATTTTATCAAATTTATCTGGAGTTGCTTTCCCGTTCAATTCAATTGGTCTTGCGGTACCATCGTAACTGCTTTCCATTTTTAGTAACGCTTCTGCTTGTGCGTTAAATTTTGGTTCTACAATTACAATATACCCATCTTCTCTTCTGATAAAAATGTTATTCGCGTTGGTAGTTTGTGTCAATTCTTTTTTGTCATCAATAACACTTTCTACACGCAACTCGTTTGCTGCATCGCGCATTTGTTCTTCCGCTTTTTCCACTTTAGAATACGAACCTTCTTCTTTGTGTACTTTAAACGATTTTTCGTTAATGCTGATGTCTTCAGAAGTTTTTGCCTCTAAAGAAATGTCTTTTTGTGTTTTTGAATATTGACTTAAAGAATTGCTTTTGTTTTCCTTTAAATCGTCAAAAAAGTTTTTGTCAAAAGTTGTGTTGTTTTTGTAATCTACTGAAAGACTAAAATCAACTTCTACTTCTTCTTTCACCGCCATTTTTAAGCTGATGGATGCTGAAATGTCAGCATAATCAAACGCATAAAATGCGGGTTGAAATCCTAATTCCAATAATGATTTCCCAGCAACTTTACTTTCGGAAAGTCGAATAAGCTGCGAAACCGAGTTCGTGTCAAGCCGTTCTTGAGCTTCTGCAATACCCAAGGCGAGCGCTGTGACCATACTACTCACGTCTACGTTTTGTAGTATTTTTGATCCTTGATCAAATGTGTTTACGTCTGCCATTTTTTGTTTTTAAAAGTTAAAAAGGAGAAATGCCCTCAGGTAAATCCATGGCAATTTTTGGATTTATTGATTCTTTTCTCACAATAAAATAATTATGTTTTTTTTGGAGTCGAGTCAATTGATCTCTATTGACCTTATATCCACGTAGTAACCAACCTAACAACTCGTCAGTAATAGGTTGTTTGCCTCTTCCAAGATCCTTTTGGACTTCTTGAAGCAATGCTTTAGCTTCCTCTTGTTCTTCGCGTAATACATGCTGAATAGCTTGTCGTTCGCAAACAAAGGCATTGTGTTTTCTTACCAATACATCTTGTTCTTTTTCTTTTAAGAAGTTGCGATAGTTTTCGCAAAAGTCAATGACTTGATCGTGTGCGCCAGAAAGTTCTAAGGTTTCCATTACACATTGACTGTAGTGTTGAAAAAAGAGTTCGCTGTCTTTTTCTTGTTGCAACATTTTCATGGCTTCCTTGTAGTGACGCAATGCTTCTTTGTAGTTTTTGTCTAGCGCATGCATTTTTCCACGTTCTGCAACGCGGTAGTGTATCATATTTTTTTCCATAATTAGTTGATGATTTCAGGGTTACATTGTAGTTGTTCTAGCTGAGCTAAAAGATATCTTGCGATTAATGGCGGCACTTCTTCTTTGCTTGTCCAAGAAGTTGCGGTTGCTTTTGGTAAGTTTTCTTCAGCAATGAATTGCGCTAAGATTTTTGTTACGTTTTCTGCATCTTCAATAGCTGAGATATGTAGTTTTTTCTTGAAGTTGAAATCTTTTTCTATGACTGTGTTCAATCCGATGTTGTCACAATCAGCATTGATTGCTTTCGCCTGATTTCTATTTACATTTTCAAATAAAGAGATTGGCAACGCGTCGTGAATGTCCGCTAGTATTTCTGCAGGCATGCCAACTTTTTCCGTTAAGAAGTTTGTATGTGCTTCATTTGAAACATCGAAGTCTTTTAATACTACCGACACCAACTGATGACTTTGATTCAATAGTTTTACCGCTTTGTTAGCTTGGTATTGTCTCCACAATAATTGTGAATGATCATACGATACATTTTCAATCACAAATGCAGTGGCAGTTTCTACAGCTTTTGTTTTTAATACTTTTTCAATGTTTCGCAGTTGATTGTTTTCAATTTTTTTACTGATAAGAATCGTGTACAAGTCTTTTCGAGGATTCGAAAAATGTACATTGGCATCTGTACGTTTTTGTAACGCTTCCGCCGTAGCGACAGATACATTTCCAAGCACAATACTTGGTTCATTCAGCATTAAATTTAGTACTTCTGACTGTTTACAGCCTAAGAAAACGGACAATTGTTCTAGTACTTTTGGAAGCATTAAAATATGATCAAGACTTACGCTGATGTCAATCAATTCGGTCGTTAAATCAACGGTATCTTCTTTCGTATAAATAGACACATCTAACCCTAGTTTGGTAAGTGTGTTTTCTGCTTTTTCTGCTGTGTCTTTGTCTACTTTTTGGAATAGAATAGACGGTGCGTTGTACAATAGTTTTAGAATATAATCTTGTGGAACTTTTAAGGCATCCGATAAGACTTTGGACGCTCCAGGAGTTGCATTTCCTATAGAGTTGATAATTACGGTGTTTTCCATAATAGTGTTGTAGTTTTAAATTAGAGTGATAAAATTACTGCCACATACACAATCAGCTTCAAGGGTTTTGATGCTTTTTGATTCAGTGTTTTTCCCTTTTTTTGTAAGGCTTTTTTTTGACGATTATCTGCACAACTTTTTGTACGCTTTTTATAAGGTCTAATTATCAGATTATGAGTGGTTTTGATTGCTATTTCTTGATTTTTAGTAAAGAAGACTGTAAAATTTATTGCCGAAATCAGTCGATGAAAAGCACTTTCTTGTAAGAATTGTTACAGAAATGATAAATTCTTTAGTGCGATATATTTTTTGTGTATCTTTCCGTTGTATAAAAATTCTTGAAATTGAAACTAAAAAATATCATTACGCTCACGTTCGTATTACTATTTTCGGTGAGTAGTTACGCTTCATACATTTTGATTCCGATGGATGCGGAGTCGCAAAAAGATCATTTAAAAGCGTACGGAATTACGTATTGGTCGCTTGAAAAGAAGATCAAAGTGAAATGGTTATTGAATTACCGCGGCGGTTCTTTTTTATTGCCAGCAGTAGATGCGGTAGCGAAAGAATGCAAAATTCGTGGCGTTTCGTATGAAATTTTATCGGATGCAAAAACGACACAAATTTTAGAAGAAATTGCGAGTCCGAGCAAAAATCAGGAAGCCGTTATTTTAGAAAAAGCGCCAAAAGTTGCTGTGTATTCTCCGAAAGGAAATGTGCCTTGGGACGATGCTGTAACCATGGTATTGACGTATGCAGAAATTCCGTATGAGGTTGTGTATGACGAAGAAGTATTGGCTGATGATTTGATAAAGTATGATTGGCTGCATTTGCATCACGAAGATTTTACGGGACAATTTGGTAAGTTTTACGGTATTTACCGTTCTGCACCTTGGTATATTCGCGAGAAGAAAGACGCAGAAGCCTTGGCGACTAAGTTAGGATATTCAAAAGTTTCGGATGAAAAACTGGATGTTGCTTTAAAAATTCGTGATTATGTAATTGGCGGCGGATTTATGTTTGCTATGTGTAGTGCCACCGATAGTTTTGATATTGCTTTGGCAGCAGAAGGTGTTGATATTTGCGAACCCATGTTTGATGGCGATGTATCGGATAGAAATTATCAAAGTAAAATAGATTTTAATAAAACTTTTGCGTTTACCAACTTTGAATTAGAGCGCAGTCCAACAAAATATGAGTTTTCTTCGATTGATATGACGTCAAAAAGACGTGTTGTAAAAGATGCAGATTACTTCACGTTGATGGATTTTTCAGCAAAATGGGATCCAATTCCAACCATGTTATGTCAAAACCATACAGCTTTAGTAAAAGGTTTTATGGGACAAACCACTAGTTTTGATCGTTCACAAATAAAACCTTCAGTGTTGATTTTGGGGGAAAATAGAACCAATGGTGAAGGTCGTTATATTCACGGAATTAAAGGAAAA
>CAZHSA010000105.1:0-10839 GCA_964535135.1 uncultured Kordia sp. | reverse complement strand
CATGCGTGTTATATCCTTTTGGGAAAATATACTTTTTTTAAAAATATGACAAAGTATTCTAAGTACTTTTTTTCATGAAATTGAAAATATGTTTTTGAAGCTAACTTTTTAACTCACTTTTAAGGAAATGCTAACTTAAAAAGTTATTTTTGATATCAATTAATATTTATTAACCATACAGCATGATATTCAAGTCACATTTAAAAAGTAAGATATTCTTCATCTTAATTTTGTTATCTGCATTTGTAGTTTCTCCTGAAGCTAGTGCACAGCGTAAAAAGAAAAACAAAAAAGAAGATACTGAAAAAGTAACACCTAAGAAAAAAATTAAAAAAACCATAACAGAGTTAACCAAGAAAAGTAAGAAGATAGATGGTCTTTTTCCAATCTATCAAGATACAATTACGGGAACGTTACAAATGCTAGTTTCGAAAGATCAATTAGAAAAAGAGTTTATTCACTTTAGTCAAATAAATGATGGTTTAAGCGATATAGGATCTGTTAGAGGTATTTATGATGATGCTAAAATTTTTACTATAAAAAAGTATTTTAATAAAATTGAATTCGTTTCAAAAAACAATGACTACTATTTTAATCCTTCGAGTGCTTTGGCAAAATCTGCCAATGCAAATATTAGCGAAGGAGTAATGGCGAGTATCAAAATTGAAGCTACGGATACTGAAAAAGGTTTGTATTTAATTAAAGCAGATAATTTATTTTTAAAAGAAACTTTTTCTCAAGTAAAACCACCAAGATATCCTGGACAATCGCCTTGGGCTTTTACGCTTGGAAATCTTGACAAAGAAAAGTCTAAAATAGAAAAGATTAAAAATTATCCTGAAAATACCAATTTGGTCATTCACTATGTATATTCTAAAACTTCAGCCTTGTATGCAGGATCATCTGCTATTACAGACCGAAGAAATGTAACAATTAAAGTAAATCATAGTTTACTAGAAGTTCCAAAAAACACATATACACCTCGATATGACGATCCAAGAGTTGGGTACTTTGCTACAGAAACTACCGATATGACATCAACCTTACCCGTACCATATCGCGACTTGATTCATAGATGGCATTTAGAGAAAAAAGATCCAAATGCTGCACTTTCTGAGCCTGTAGAACCTATTGTTTGGTGGATTGAAAATACGACGCCTGTGGAAATTCGTGATATTGTAAAAGAAGCGGTGTTGCGTTGGAATTTAGCTTTTGAAAAAGCAGGATTTAAAAATGCGGTAGTTGCTAAAGTGCAACCAGATGACGCAGATTGGGATGCTGGCGATATTCGTTACAATGTGTTACGTTGGGCTTCCTCTCCAGATCCTAGTTTTAGTGGGTATGGTCCGTGTTTTGTAAATCCACGAACAGGTCAAATTTTAGGTGCTGATATTATGCTTGAATATTCTGCTATTAGAGGTTCTGCTTTTATAGAGAAATTATACACCGTTTCTAATGCAAAAAAAGAATCCTATTTTGAAGAAGCAACAGAAAAAGAAACCTTGAAAAATCATTTAAAATACTGCTCTTTAGGGAATTTGATGCATGAAAACAACATGTTTGGTGCCACAGCATTAAAACTAAATAATGCTTCTCCAGATGAAATTGATGGGATGAGAAAAGAGAGTTTGATAAATTTGGTGATGCACGAAGTTGGACATACATTAGGATTGAACCATAACATGAAATCGAGTCAGCTTTTTTCACCAGCGCAACTTGCTGATAAAGACTTTATACAAGGAAAAGCATTAACAGGTTCTGTAATGGATTATGAAGCTATCAATGTAACAAACGATCCTTTAAACCAAGGACATTATTACTCAACTACCATTGGTCCGTACGATTATTGGGCGATTGAGTTTGGGTATACACCTGTAAAAAGTTACAAAGAGTTAGATGAAATTTTAAAGCGATCTACCGAGTCTGCGTTAATTTTTGGAAATGATGCAGATGACATGCGAAGTCCAGGAAAGGCAATTGATCCAAGAGTAATGATTGGCGATATGTCTAACGATCAAATTACCTATTCCATTGATCGTATGAACTTAGTAAGTGCCAAGTTTAAAGATGTAAAATCAAAATTTTCTACTTACAATAAGTCGTATCAAGAAATGAGAGGTGCTTTTTATTCTTTATACTATCAAAAAATCAGAGCTTTAGAAGTAATTTCTCGTTTTGTTGGTGGTGTCTATGTAGATAGAGCCATGCATGGACAAGAAGGTGCTACACAACCGTTTACACCTGTAAGTTATACCGATCAGAAAAGAGCGATGAAAGCGTTGGAAGACTATGCATTCTCGCCAAATACGGATAAAGACATTCCGCAAGAAATATTCTCTCACATGGCAAGACAGCGAAGAGGTTTTAACTTTTTTAGTGGTCCAGAAGATCCAAAAATCCATTCGCTTATTCTGTACAATCAATTAAACGTGCTTCGTCATATTTTACATCCGTTTACCTTGCAGCGTATGGTAGATTCTGAGTTGTACGGAAATGAATATAAGATTCAAGAGTATATGCAAGACTTAAACAAAGCGATTTTTAATGCAGATATTAACAAGTCTGTGAATTCGTTCAGACAAAATTTACAGATTGAATATACCAACATGCTCATTGAAATGTTGACAGGAAAATCTAACGGACGTTTCACCAACATTGCAAAATCTATGGCGGTTTACAACTTAAAAACCATCCGAAGATTTGCAGCAAACGGACTAGGAGATTTGGCGACAAAAGCACACAAATCACATTTAAAAACATTGATTGACAACGCAATGAAGGAAATAAAATAGTAGTCTGTTGTTAGAACATTAAAAAGACTATTACTTCTTGTAAAAGAACTTTTATAAAAAAGCGATCATTGATGCTACTCGATGATCGCTTTTCTTTTATAGTAAAAATAGATGTTTTCTTTGAACGATTTATGAGTGTCGAATAACCCCAACACCCAAAACCCAACACCAAAAACTTATCAAAAACTCATCTTTGCTACAATCTGTTTATCTTTTGACTTCGTCAATCGAATGATTTTGACTTCTTTGGTCTCTTTCAAGGTTCCATAATGCGAATACATGGTGACTTTCATAAAGGTCGGATTCTCAATTTTTTGGTAGCGATCTCCGTAATAATTCACCTTAATAAAATAATCGCCTTTGATGGCTTTTTTAAGCGTAAATTCTTCAGGTCCAAATCCCTGCGTCATATCTTTTGACATGTGTCCGCCAATTTTTGTTTCGGTATTTTTATACGAACATTCTTCACGATTTGGATCAATAATATGTAAATCAATATCAGTATCGTTATGGTTCCAATCGACCACAATACGAACATCAAAGGTTTCTGGTTGCAGCACAAGCGATTTTTGTTGACTAGTGTCAATGTCGCCTTTGTATTTTTCAAGCAAATGATTCAGTTCATTCATCACAATTGCATTCACACCTTTAAAAACACGTCGGTGTGTATTTTCGTAAATTTTCCCCGAAAGTATGTCATTCAACACATTAAAAGCTTCCTGACAATCGCCTATATTTTCATACGCCAACGCCAAATCACGATACGATTGTACATCTTCCGTTCGCAATTCCAAAATTCGTTGAAACATAAAAAGTGCGAGTTTGTGTTGGTTTGTCGCTTGCAACTGATACCCATACACTTTCAACAATTCGTAATCGTCAAAGTCGGTTTCTGCAATGTTTGATACAATACGATTCGATATTTCAACAGCGTTCAATTCATTTCTAAAAAAGTTGGAAACGTCTACAAAATACGCTGGTGTTGCTTCATACTTTGCGCGTTGTAACACATAAAAATTATACGCTTCATTTACTGTTGACAACTGTCTCAACTCTTCAATATACGGAGCTTTTAAGGTAGGATCAGCAACTTGTAGCGTTCCATTATATTTGTACCTATTCACAGGAGTTGTCGAAGTAACATTGTTTGATGATGGACGTCTACGTGCAGCATTTTGAACTACTTTTCCGTCTGAATTCACCATAAAAACAAAAGGCAACGTATAGCGTACATTCACATTTTTACCACGTTGTTTTCCAGGAATTACTGCTGGAAACAAGCGCAACACACGACGTAATTCGTTTGTTATTTCTTCGTGTGACGATCGTATTCTAATATCTTCCACATACCCTTCTCGGTTTATCGTAAACAATGCATACGCGCTTCGTCTTCCTTGTGGTAAGTTAAGATCGTTAGCTACAGCGGTATTGAAATTTGCGATCACATGTTGCTGTACTTTGTTAGAAAAGCATTTTTTAAGTTCTAGTGGATCTGTAATATGTTCACAGCCTGGGAAAATAGGCGTCTTTTCAATCATTACAAAAGGGACTTCTTCAATACTATCTTCTTCTGTGACAACTTCTTTGATTTCAATGCTATTTGGAGGAACTCTTCGAGAAAGTTGATCCGTATTGATTGCTCCAGTATTAACAAAACCTGAACTCAGCTGATTTCCACTTATACGGACATCATCAAATTCTCTAGTAATCTCCATTTCTTCAATTTCTTCTTCATCGTTCATCACTTCAATAATTACCGGAAGTTTCCCATTATTACGCTCCATTTCTGCAAGGATTTCCTTATATTCTTTCAATAATTCTTCGGGCGGCTCAATCTTATAACGTGCATAATCGCGGGCAAACTCCAACACAATTAACGAAGTGTAATCTGTCACCAAACCATAATTAGTCGCCAATTGTATAATGTCTTTTTTATTTTCTTTAGCATTTTTTTGTAGAAAATCCAATCGTTTTTGCGCCCACAAACGAGGAATATTTGAAGTTCCTTGTTGTGAATCTTTTAAATTCAAGGTGATGCTTTCATAAACTTGATTGTCGTATCCGAAATACAAAACAATGGATTTAGTAGTGTGTATATTTTTCCCTGCGATCGAAAACGTATTGTCTACATTTATACCTGCTTTAGGATATAAATCCATCATTTTTACGGACGAATCAACTCCCAAAAATTGATACTGTTGATACTTTAACGTTTCAAAGGCTTCCTGTGCAGATTTTGCGGTTAAATTGATGTATGATCCGTTAGAAGCTTCTGCCATAGCTTTCAACGCCGCATGGTTTGACTTTTTCCCGCTATTAATGACGATCAACGGTATTTTAGTATCATACGAGGCTGCACTCAACGACTGAATTCCATCAGAAAATAACAATACCAAATCACTATCTTTAGTAATTGTGTTTAAGAGTTCATAACGAGTCCCGCCGTCATATACGGTGTTTTGCAATTCCTTCTTTAGCATGCTCCAATTGCCATTGCGAATTCTGTATTTTTCTTCTTTACGAATGGTATTGCTAAATGTTTTCAACTGCACAACAACATCTTTGGTATATGAAAAATATTGGTCTAACAATTTCACTTCTTTGGCAAAATCACGATCTTTCATAGAGAATGAAGCATCCCAAAACAGTGTAATTTCACTAGCTTTCTTGCGCAATTTTTTCTGTGGATTTAAAATCAAATGTGAATAAAAATAATCGTCTGAGACAAGTACTTTTTTAGTGTTCACTTTCGTGGGAATGTTGATGAGCAGACTCTTATTTGGTGTATAATTACTTTTTTCTAGTTGTGTTCGAAAGTTGCGTTGCCAATTTTTAAAATTCAAGCCAGAAACGGTTCCTTTTTCAATCACAGGTTGTGCTTCCTGTTCGTACACGGTAATATCTAATGAAAAATTTTGAAGCTGATTTTCAAAATGCAAAGGCAAATCGTAATAATAGCTACTTTCTTTGTATAATAATTCTTGTTCGTACGCCAAAACAACGCGCTTATAACCTTTGGCAGGAATAGGGTAGATGCGTGCTTTGTAATTATTTCCTGTGCCTTTTTCCAGCAACGCAGGATCCACTCTTCTACGAACCACTTCTTCAAAAGCAATTCTTCCGAGTTCCTTATCAACGACAACAGCTTCACGGAGTTTTCCATTCACATCAAGTGCAAAGCGAGAAACATTAAAATTTTCACCTAACGGAAACGACAATTCACCTTCCAACACTTGGTTTTTAGGATTGTAATACAACATGTCAAAGGTTGTGGTGGCTTTATTGCCAATAATTTCTACAGTAATGTCTAACGAGGAAAGACCTACTTGGGAATTGCCAACTTTTAACATTGGCGCTTGTTGTGCAGTACACATTGTGGTAAATAACAATACGCACACGCATGATACGAGTGTTTTCATAAAATCGGTTTTTGAGACTAAAGTTTGGAGCATACACAATCAACTTTCATACCATTTTAAGAAAATTTTAAGAATGCGGAAGATTTTGAAATGTAAAATGTCGAATGCTACCTATTGAATTTTAAATTACAAACGAAGATCCATTTGTGACAAAAATAAGTTTAATAGTTTATAAGTTAAGTAGTTTACAGTTAAGAGTTAAGAAGTGATGAGTTTAGAGTTGAAAGTATAAAATTCGAGAAAATCATCGCAAGAAAAAAACAAAGTCATTCGTGAATTCGTGAGAAAAAAATATAAAATGAAAAAGTATCTTTCCTAATTCCTAATTCCTAATTCCTAATTCCTCTAATGATGTTCATTCACAAACGTCGTAAACTTGTTCCAAGTATCAATTGCATTTTCTCCGCCCCAACCGTGACCTTCTTCTGGGTAAAATGTAAATTCATGCGTCACGCTCAATTGTGTCAAACGATCGCTTAAATCCATTCCTTGCGAGTTGGGCACCAACGGATCTTGTCCGCCATAAAATAATAATGTTGGAGGCGCAGCACTTGTAGCGCTGCTAAGCGGACTATTAGCCTCTAAATAAGCAGCGTCTAATTGTGAGCCAAATATGGAAAATATCTGTTGAATTTCTGGATTGTCACTATTTACATACGCGTCGTCTGCCAAATTTGTGGGTCCTACAATGCTAGCTACCATATTCACATCACCTTGTGAGTCATACGCATAGCTCCATAAAAGTGATAAATGCGCACCAGCACTCGTACCTAAAAAGCCATAATCTTCGGAAATAACATACTCTTCATTACGTGCTTTCAAATCGTTGATAATTAACGAAATATCGTCCAATTGCATTGGGAATGGAGGCGTTGTAACTGTAGCTAAACGGTAGTTAATATTCACAATAGCATACTGTGGTAAATCTACTTGAAGCAACTCAACATATTCGCTCATATTGGACTTATCACCGCCAACCCAAGCGCCACCATGCACTAAAATAAGTACTTTAGTATCCAGCGTTCTGTTTTGTGGTAAGTAGATATCGTATTTTTGATCATCGTCCGTTCCATACGAAACATCAAGTAGTGTAGCAGCAGCTACGGTTGATGGATCTGTCGGCGTCGGTGTAATATTCAATGTGGTATCATCTGAACTACAGGAATAATTCAATACAATAAACAAGCTAAGAATACAGAAGTACAATGATTTCTTCATAAGATTGGTGTTAATGCTAATAAGAACGCAATATCTTAAAAAAAAGTATGCAAAACTCTTAATTTTGACTTAAAATTATACAATGGAATAATTTGTGTAATGTGTTTAAAATCAACAAAATAAATATGTGTGGTTTCAAAATGTCTCAAACAAGGTGCTGATTCCTTTAGAAATAGGAATTATTATGAAAAATCAATTACTTTTGTAACGCTCACTTTATAGCGCAAAGTATGGCAGAATTTATCAAATTATATAACGAAAACCCAAATCCGAGGGAAATCAAAAAAGTAGTGGACATTCTTCGCAATGGCGGCTTGGTGATTTATCCAACGGATACCGTATACGGTTTGGGTTGCGATATTACGAATACAAAGGCGTTAGAGCGCATTGCCCGAATAAAAGGCGTAAAGCTAGAAAAAGC
The DNA here is from genome assembly GCA_964535135.1 of uncultured Kordia sp. Taxonomy (GTDB): domain Bacteria; phylum Bacteroidota; class Bacteroidia; order Flavobacteriales; family Flavobacteriaceae; genus Kordia. The sequence continues at coordinate 2,989 of CAZHSA010000105.1, read as the reverse complement.
AAACTTCTCGTTCATTTGTAACGATTTAAGCCATATTAGCGATTACATTCGTCAAATTGATACACGAACCTATAAAATATTGAAAAAGGCATTGCCAGGTCCGTACACGTTTATCCTTGCGGGAAATAACAATCTACCAAAAGTATTTAAAAAGAAAAAAACAGTCGGAATTCGTGTGCCAGATAACAATATTGCGCGAACGATTGTGAGCGAACTGGGAAATCCGATTGTATCAACGTCTATACGTGATGAAGATGATATTATTGAATACACCACCGATCCTGAATTGATTCTGGAAAAGTGGGACAACCTTGTCGATGTAGTTATTGATGGCGGTTACGGTGACAATGTCGCTTCAACTATTATAGATGTATCTGGCCATGAGCCTGAAATTATTCGTGAAGGAAAAGGAGATATTGATATCATTTTTTAAAACTGATAGTGCATATTTATGAAGAAATTAAAAATTATAGGATTAGTCGTATTAATTGCAGGAATTGCAGCTAGTATTTTCTTTTATCCAAAAGCTTCCATGTATTTTTATGGAAAGAAGACAGCTTCCAATGCAGAAAAAATAGCATTCTATGTGCCAACTGGTGCAACATTAGAAGATGTTTTAAATGACTTGAAAGCAAAAAAGATCATAGAAAATACAGCGAAGTTTCAAGAATATGCTGCGCTTCGAAATCTAAAAGAAAGTACGCTGGAAGCAGGAAAGTATGTATTTCCTAAAAATGTACTGTATAGCAAAATAGTGGAGGATTTACGTCAAGGAAATGGTGAAAAAGAAGCACAAGTCACATTTAACAATGCACGCACAAAGCAAGAACTTGCTGAAAAAATAGCGCTAACGGTAGAATTATCAGCAGAAGATATTCTAAAACTAATTTTAGACGAAAAATTTACGAGCAAATACGGTTTTACGCCAACAACCATCAACACAATGTTTATTCCGAATACCTACAATGTATATTGGGATATTACGGCGGAAGATTTAATTGCGAAACTTGCCAAAGAATACAAACGTTTCTGGTCGCCAGCACGAAAAGCGAAAGCGAAAGCACTCAATTTATCACAAACAGAAGTTTCTACCTTGGCTTCGATTGTTGTGTGTGAAACTATAAAAATGGACGAAGCGCCAAAAATTGCAGGTGTATATGTAAATCGCTTGCGACGCGGAATTCCACTAGATGCTGATCCGACATTGGTTTGGATTTTGGGCGATTTTACCATAAAAAGAGTCCTAAACAAATACAAAGAGCTCGATTCGCCTTATAATACATACAAATACAGAGGTTTGCCGCCAGGACCAATTTACATTCCATCCGAGCAATATATCGATGCCGTGTTGAATTACGAAAAGCACGATTATATCTTTTTCTGTGCGAAAGAAGACTTTTCTGGCTATTCCAACTTTGCCAAAACAAATCGTCAACATGAAATCAATGCTGCAAAATATCACAGAGCGTTGAACGAACGTAAAATCTATAAATAATGGCAAATTACAATCGAAGAGACTTTGCGAAATTAGTCGTGTTAGGCGGTATTGGATATACGGTTTTTGCTTGCGCAGAAGATACTAAGAAAGAAAAAATAAAGACGAACACTACAACGAAAAAGGCAGTACCAACCATGCCTGAGTTGCTGCCCGAAAATATAAAACTGTATCAAAAAGCAGATGCCGAATATCAAGAATTAACCGTACGCTTCAACAAACGCTTTCAACAATCGCCCACGTATATTGCACAATGTTTTACGACAAAAGGCGTTTCAGATGCTGTAAAATTTGCCAATTATAAAGACTTAAAAGTTGTGGTAAAAAGTGGCGGACATAGTTTTGAAGGCTTCTCTAATACGAATGACGGTTTGGTCGTAGATGTTTCTGCGATGAAAAAAATGAATTGGACGCCCGATCATAGTCTCACTGTAGAAACAGGTTGTATTCTCAAAGAATTGTATGATGAAATGTTACCAAAACAGCGCATTTTGCCTTCAGGTTCTTGTGCTACAGTTGGTATTGCAGGATTGACGCTCGGTGGTGGTTATGGTTTTTTTAGTCGCAAATACGGCTTGACTTGCGATAGTTTGCAGGCAATTACTATTGTGGATGGCCAAGGAAACATTCTCCACGAAAGTGGTACATCTGCTATATTAAAAGCGTGTAAAGGTGGCGGAAATGGTAATTTTGGTATTGTAACCAAGATGAAATTCAGAACTTACCAAGCGCCAAAATTCTTTCAAGCTTATCGTTGTAAAGCGTACAAATTGACAACCGATAGAGCCAAAGAATTATTAAAAACGTGGTTTCAATACACGAAAAATTTACCTAATACAGCTTTTGCAGCTTTTGTGTTGAATGGAAAAACACTCACGGTTCTTATAACCAATTATGCAGAGGATAACAAAGGTGTGATGGACATGTACAACGCACTTAAAGCAATTTCGGATAAAGCTACTATTGGAAGCAAACGACCGTTGGCAAAGGCTTTGCGTACATTTTACGGCGTGCAGCATCCTATTTATTTTAAAAACGCTTGCGCGGGATTGTACAAAGATTTTGCTGAAATTGAAGGTTGTATGGACGATGTGATTTCCAAAGTCATTTCGTCACGCGGATTGATTTATCAAGTAAATACGCTTGGTGGTAATATCAACTCAGCAGCTTCTGAAAAACGTTCGGTATTTCCACACAGAAGTTATCCGTATTTATCAGAATTACAGTCGTATTGGGACAAGCCATCGCAAGAGGCGAGTCGTTTAGCGGCGTTTCAAGAAGTGCAAGATCGTTTTTACAACCACGGAATTCGTGCGCATTATCGCAATTATCCAGACATCAATTTTAAAGATTTTGAAACTTCGTACTACGGAAAATATCTTCCAGAATTAAAAGCCATCAAAAAACAACTTGATCCCGACAACCGCATTCAACATCCACAGAGTATTTCGGTGTAGATTTTTTAGATGCGCTTCGCTTTTAGAGAATAGATCG
>CAZHSA010000104.1:0-10858 GCA_964535135.1 uncultured Kordia sp. | reverse complement strand
GATGCACCACGACCAAGCGAACTCGATAAATTGAAAGCCTTCTTGAATAAATAACGCTGATTTTTTGTAACATTTCTAGGAACTTTGCGTTCTTATAGACATCATCAATCAAAAATCATCTTATGTTACAACAATTTTTTCTCGTCTGTTCGGGCGTTGATCGCGACCTTATACGCGAATGTAGTCGCGGCGAACAAACCAAATATGCAGGTATTGGCGCTACCGTTTTCTTCACCGCTTTAATGGCTTTTATTGCTAGTGGTTACGCTTTATATACCGTTTTTGACAATGTGTATGCCGCTGTCGGTTTTGGACTTATTTGGGGATTGCTTATTTTCAATTTGGATCGTTTTATTGTATCAACACTTCGAAAGAAAGATTCAAGATTTGCTGAATTTTTACAAGCAACACCGCGAATTATTTTGGCCGTTATTATTGCCATTGTAATTTCGAAACCTTTGGAACTAAAGATTTTTGAGAAAGAAATTGATCAAGTATTGTTAGCTCAAAAGAATGAATTGACACTTGCAAATAAAACACAAATCGCCGCACAATTTACGCCAGAAATTCAACAAACCACTCAAGAGATTGCTAGGTTGAAAGCTGAAATTGTCACGAAAGAAAATGAAGTCAACGATTTATACGAAACGTATATAGCGGAAGCTGAAGGTCGAAAAGGAACAGAATTAGTTGGAAAAGGTCCTGTGTATAAAGAGAAGCGCGAAAAACACGATGCTGCACTGCAGGAGTTGCAAGCTTTACGTACTACAAATACTGAAAAGATTGCCGTCAAAGAAGCGAATATTGACAACCTGATTACCCAACAAAAAGCGACAGAAGCGAACACGCAACCAATTATTGATGGTTTTGATGGGTTGATGGCACGTGTACATGCGTTGAATGAATTGCCTTGGTTACCTTCATTGTTTATTTTCCTATTATTCTTGGCGATAGAAACAGCACCAATATTTGCAAAATTATTTACCTCAAAAGGAGAATATGACTTGAAGCTTCAAGATGTAGAAGATGCTGTAAAAACGTGGGTACAACAAAAAGTGGATCAACGAAACGTATTATTACAAACGGATATTTCACTAAATAAGAAAGTATATGCTGATTTGGCAGAAGAAGACGAGATATATCATCACAAGCGTAAAAAAGCACGTGAGTTAATGCAACTACAAGCAGATGCATTTTTCAATTTACAAAAGAAGCAATTTTAATTAGCAAGACTTTTCAAGTGTTTGATCATGCGTTGTTGGGCTTTTGCTTGCGCAGTTTGCAAACTATTTGCATATTCACTTTCGTTGTTTGCTCTGTAAAGAACTTTACCGTTTTTGTAAACAATCCACCAATATTTGCTATCCTGAAAGTATTCCGCTTTTAAATGATAGCCATCTTCGGTGATCACTTCTTTGTACTTTTTATTTCCTTTCCATTTCATATGATAAAAGCCGTAGGTTACTTTAGCGATTAAAAAGTAAGAAATTTATATGAAATATCACAATTTAAAGTGTAAAATGTTGCAAACGTTCACAGAATGTTCTGAATCATTCAACAAATGTTACAAAAGGCTCAACAAATGTTATGAAATTAAAGCAAGTTTAAACGTTGCATCAGCTCTTTTCGGTTGGCTCTACTTACAGGAATTACATCTTGCTTTATCAAAACACTGTTATCTTCAATATCGACAATCTTCGTTGTGTTGATAATGTAGGAACGATGCACTTTTAAAAATAGATGATCTGGCAATTTTTCTTCTATCTTTTTTAGCGTAGAATGCACCACGTAGTTTTTGTCTTCAGCTTTTATTTTAATGTAATCGCCTTTTGCTTCAATCAAACAAATATCAGGAATATTAATTTTCACCAAACGACGATCAATATTTACATATAAATCATTCCCGATTGTCGTGTTTTCTTCAGGACTTGCGGCTGCGGCTGCTTCAGGTTTTTGCGTGGTAACACGTTCTTTAATTCGTGCTACAGCTTTGGCAAAACGTTCTTGCGTAATTGGTTTTACTAGATAATCAACCACACAATCATACTCAAAAGCATCTAATGCAAAATTCCTATCGGAAGTTGTCAGAATCACTAAAGGTGGATTTTTTAAGGTTTGAATGAAATCAAATCCTGAAAATGTAGGCATATGAATGTCTAAAAAGATCAAATCAACAGTATTCCCATTAAGATATTTGATAGCATCAATAGCATTATCAAACTCTTCTGCAATAGAGAGTTCTTCTATCTTTTTACTAAGCTGCTTGGTTATTGCTCTTGCAGCTGCTTCATCATCTACAATTATACATTTCATAAGTAGGTAGGCTTATAAGGTCATTAAAAATTCTTCCATGTTTTGCAATATGCTGAGAAACGTGTCATACTTTGTGGGATTGTCGTTTTTCAACTCTTCTTCAAAGTCAATTGCAAAGACATAGCTTTTTTCAAGTCCCAAAATACTAATTTTATGTTTAATTTTATGCACATGCTCCGCAGAATTTTGATAGTGCTGCTTACGAATACTTTCGATGAAGGCTTCTTTTTCTTTGGGAAGCTCTTTTTTGAGAATGGCAATTAAGTCTGCTTCAAATTCGGCATCACCATCTGCAAGTTCTTTTATGTATGATAAATTGGGCTTGTCTAACTGCATGTTATTTTTTTAATTTGAAGTAAAAAGTAGTTCCTTTCCCTTCTTCAGATTCTAAAGTAATGGTACCCTTATAGATTTCTATAATTTTTTTCACGATGGATAAACCAATTCCAGTAGATTTTCCTTTTTTGTCTAAGGTCTGAAAGATTTTAAAGATTTTATCGTGATACGCTTCTGAAATTCCCACACCATTATCTGAAATTGAAAATTTCCAGAATGTTTTTAGTTCCGTATACTTCACTTCTATTTTACCATCTGGTTTGTCAATATAGTTTACGGCATTGCTGATCAGGTTTTGAAATAACTGTTTTATCCGTGTTTTATCAGCATTAATCGTTGGTAAACTATCTGGATATATAAATTGAATGTGTTCCGGAATGTATAAAATTGTTTTAATTTCGTCTAACACTTCTTTTATGTGTACTTCTTGACTTAAAAGTACATTTCGATCGCTCACACTTGAATATCGCAAAATACCATCAATGAGCGCGTCCATTTGCTCTAATTTGTTATTCAACTTATCAAACGTTTGATTGGCTTCTTCATCCAACACATGTTCGTAATCTTCTTGAAACCATGAAATTAAAGCATTGATGCTTCGCAAAGGCGATTTTAAATCATGCGAGACAATGTGTGCAAAATCGCGCAATTCTTTGTTGCTGCGTTTTAAGTTTTCAAGTAATTCTTTGTTCTCGCTTTCTGCGGCAATTCTTCGTTCTAAATTAACCGCATTGGTCAACTGAATAGACACTAAACTGGCGACATTTTTCAGCAATCGCAAGTGTTCTCTTGTAAAAAAGTTTTTGTCTGAATGTTCAGAATCAATCACACCAACTACTTCACCATTTACAATAATTGGCACCGTTATTTCCGAGTAACGACGTTTGTCATCTACTACATAACGCTCATCTTTTGTGGTATCTTGAATGAGTTCTGCTTTTCCAGTTTGCGCTACATGCCCTACAATTCCTTTTCCAAAAGGAATGTATATTTTATTTATGATTTCTTTATTATCATTTACTTTAGCACCATAGCCAGCAATTTGCTCTAGCACATTTTCTTCTTTATTCACAAAGTACACCACACAATCTTCAAACTCCAAATCGTGCGCCGCCACATTGGCAATTTCCCAGGCAATATCATGAATGGTCAATTTTCCAATAAACGAACGTGTTAAGTTGTTTAGAGTGTCTAACATTAAACGTCTTTTATGTTTTGCCGTAATGTCTTCTACAAAAGCAAGTTGATATTTTATAGCACCATCACTATTCCGAATACCTGTTACATTCGTTTTGGATAAAAAAGACAAGCCATCTTTTCGTTTGTAACGCTCTTTTAAGCTGTAGTGATTTATTTCCTTATCAACCATTCGCTTGTAAAAACTTCTCGATTCTTCGTGCGCATCTTCAAACGAAAGTGCATCTAAAGGCGTTCCAAAAAGTTCTTCTTCTGTATATTTGATAAGTTCTTGAAAAGCCTTATTGGTTTTGATAATTTTACGGTCTTGCGCTAATACAATTCCTAAAGTTGAATTGTCTACAATTGCGGCAAGCTGTTCTTGTTGCTCTTCAAATATGACTGCATTTTCTTTGGCTTCCGTAATGTCTCTTACAATTCCTTGCGCGCCTACTATTTGTCCTTCTTCATTATAAACGAGACTCGAATTGACCTGAACCCATTTTACTTTTTTATCTTTTGTATACACGCGTGCTTCATAGTTTGGAAACGTTCCATCTTGAATGAGTTGCGCAAAAGAATTCATCGCGTAAGCGAAATCATCTTTATAGATAATATTGATTAAGTTGAAAGATTCCTTTTTGATGTCGTACCCAAATAACTTGACTGCGGCATCGTTCATTTTGATGACATTTCCTGTAGAAGGATTGATGGTAATAAAGGCGTCGAGAATGTTGTCGAAAAACATATCGTATTCACGAGTTTTCGACTTGAGTGCTTCGCGTGTTTCTAGCAATTCACTAGTACGATTCAGAAGCAATTCTTCGGCTTTTTCGCGTGCTCTTTTCTCGTTCTGAAGAGCGAGTTCCAGATCTTGAATCTTATCTTTCATTGAACGCAATTATAGTTTCAAGGGATTTTGCGTTTGAAGATAATAAATTCCATATAATTTTCGGTCAATAAACATAATTAACCGATGAAATACACTTTTAAAGCTGTTGTTGGAAAAAAATTAAATACGGGAGTAGTTAGAATTCAATGACTTCGTTCACCATCCAATAATCGACAACACGTTGAATTTTTTTGATATAATCCTCGTAACGTAAAGGTTTGATGATGTAACCTGCAATGCCAAGATTGTAGCTTTCTAGCATATCTTGATGATTGTTTGAAGTAGTCACAATAATTGCTGGTATGTAACGTAAATGTGGATCTCCTTTAAGTTCTTTTAAGAATTCAAGACCGTTCATTTTAGGCATATTCAAATCTAAAAGAATGACATTAGGCAGCTCTTGTTTCTTTTTCAAAACATCAAGGGCTTCCTCTCCATTCTTCGCTTCGAGTATTCTGTGTGTAAATCCTAGTTTTTTTAAGGACTTTTTGAACTTCAACACTTCGATCTCGTCATCTTCGATAAATAAAAATGAAAGATTCTCCATCATTCGTTAACTTATAGTTTTTCAGCAATTAAAACGTAAATTTCCTCTTTATATGCGAGAACACACAGTTCTTTCGATTAAAGGTTTTTTTGAGCAGGTTAATGGTCTTTTTGAGCAGATTAATGGTTTCCCGTTTTCTGCTATTTTTCGACTATTTCTATTTTGCTTCTGCTATTTTCTTTTGATGCTCACTAATATCCGTCGGATTGTAGACTCTTTCAACACTCACAGGATATTTTTTTAATAGGTTTTTTGGGCGAATTGGACGCTTGGTAAAATTGCCTCCACAATTGGGACATACGTTTTTTAAATCGCCTGTAGCACACGCTTCACAATACGTGCATTCAAAAGTACAGATGACAGCATCTTCTGCATCAAACGGTAAATCTTTATTGCATTGTTCGCAATTTGGACGAATTTCCAACATTCCTTTTCGTTTATTGATAGTTTGCCAATGCTGCTTTTTGTTTTTTCGTCATTCCTTTGATGACTAAATGGTATGAATCGTCAATTAATTCTTGAATAAACGCATTGGGCAATTCTCCTTGAAACAATTCTATGGTGTTCCAATGTTTTTTACTCATGTGAAAGCCGGGTTTGATACTTTCATATTCGCCGCGAAGTTCTTCTGCTTTTTCAGGATCGCATTTTAAGTTGACTGCTGCCAGTCCTTCTTCCCACTTTTTTAACGATGTTAATGCAAACATTTTCCCTAACACTTTAAACACGAGTGTGTCTTGATCAAAAGGAAATTCTTCTGTAACTGCAGGTTTGTTAATACAATATTCGCGAAGTAATTCAATATTCATAAATGCTATTTGCAAACAAGATATAAAAATCTATACAATAGGTAACACTTAGGGAATCACAAAAAAGTTAGGCGCTGATATCAGTACCATCAGACATCTCTTTTGTTTTGCTCTTTTGCTTTGTTGTCGTTTTTTGGATTGGTGTTATATCCAAACTCACCAATACATCATTTAGGTAATAAACGACCTTATCAATTAGTGACATCTTACTGTTATTTTTAGGTTACTGCAAATATACAGCAAGATTGTGTGAATACAGGTTAGGTTTTCTTTAAATCCGTATAAAATTTCGATAAACTACCAATCTTAGTGTTGTATTAATCTACAAGTGTACTAGAGAAATCGCTTTTCAGACTCAAAAACATGTTTTCCAAACACTTATACTTCCTTGTTTTTTGTTTGCTCTTTTATATACCGAATATCATCTTCAGGTAAGGTTATTTCAGAATAATCCAATTCCCAACCAATTGTTTTTACGATGTTTTCTATGACTGAAATTGCGTTTAGTGCTTCTCGTTTTGCCGTTTCTAACAAACCACTTTCTGGAACTTTGTCAACGATGTGTTGCTTGGATTCTTTGTTCAGTTTTGTTAAATCGTCTGCTTTAAATTTATTGAGCAATCCATCTTTAATATCATAATACGTAACATCTGTTTCAACCGTTAAGATTTCAGGTTGTGGAAAATGCACAATCCGTATTGTTTTGCGATTTTCATCTGCTTGTAAGCGCAACTTTTTTAAATCGTATCCGACACTCGCTTTTGCTTTTATGACGATAATGGCACTTTTTTTACTAGAAATCATGCGTAAAAAGTGAGCTGATTTGTCTTCGTAATGAAAAATTTCGCTAAAATCACCTTCTACAGTAGTGAGTTTACACACACTTTTGATTTTATCTAACAACAAATGTGATTGATGCGTGATACGTTTTTCTGATTGACGCTTCCCGAAATAATCATATACAACATACGATACAACTCCTCCTATTAACAGTGCTAAAACAATATCCATATACAAGTAATTTATAAAAATCATTCCTGATTTTTCACGCTTGTAAATGTACCATTTTTTACGAATCTATTTTTTAGACAGCTAACAATAGGTAAAATATGACATAAAGAACTTACGGTATGCCTAATATTCGATTTCTAGCTTCAAGCGTTTCTCTCATAGCTTCTTGTGTTCGAATAAATAACTCAATAATAGCATTTTCAATATCTTCATTTTCGTTTAAACCATTAAAAACATTTCGAATCATGGATGAACCGTAAGGCTTGCCATTTCTGCTCGTTATATTTTTTTCTTTCAATATCTTTAAAACACCACTTGTGTAATGATATCCTAACACTTCTTTGAGTTTCATGCGTTGTTGTTTTCGTATCATTTGTATACTTAAGTTTAATAAAATTAGTAAATTGCCATATTTGTGTCGAATTTATGACACACATTATAGAACTGACAGTATAATATTACAAACTATTTTCTATATAGGGAAATTTTATGTAGAATAATTTCATAAAATGATGAAAATAATCGACAGAATACTCATCTTTATCAAGCATAAAAATTTGAGCATGCGCGCGTTTGACACCTCAATAAGCGTAGGAAATGGCTATACTAGCAAGCAAGTGAAATCAAAAGCTTCCGTAGGCAGTGATGTTCTTGAGAGGATAATCGGCACATATCCCGATTTGAATCCACTTTGGTTGCTTACTGGAGATGGAAAGATGGTTATTGAACTTACCGAAGATGAAAAAAAATCCGATAGCGGTGAGCCACCTTTACATTATAATTCCATTGATGAGATTATTGATCATAAAATAGAACGTGCCATGCAGCGTCAAATTAAAATATTGTTAGACAAACTTGATTCATTTCCCACCATGGAAGAAATTCGAGAAGAAATTCGCAAAACACAAGATAACTCTTAAACTATTTTTTTCATTCCATACGTACATCGTTTAAAATCTTTCAAAGCTTCCTACTTACAAAATTGAGAATTCACGGTATAAAATTCCTGTCTTTTCAGAAAAAACGCTATATCTCACACAAAAATTTGTATATTTACGAGTTCACTAATTTGTGCTGATTTACTGTCAGTTTAAGTGACGTTTTTTAATTTTAAAAACTATTTTCTATGAAAAATGATTTTTTCATAGGTTAATTTCTATATTACATGAAAATAATCGACAGAATCATTGAGTTCATTCAATACAAAAATATGAGCATGCGCGCGTTTGATATTTCAATAAAAGTGGGCAATGGCTACACTAGTAAGCAATCAAAATCAGGCGCTTCTATCGGAAGTGACGTTTTGGAGAGAATAATCGACACGTATCCAGACTTAAATCCGCTTTGGCTCATCACTGGAAAAGGAGATATGACCATTCCTATCAAAAAATCAGGCGAGCCTGTTCCAGATTACGGAGAAACGATTGATGAGATTTTAGAGAATAAAATTAAGCGAATTGTACAAGATCAACTGAAAGAATTCAGCGATAAGCTAGAATCATTTCCTACTTTAGATCAGATTAGTAAAGAGATTCAAAAAAATCTTCGCGGAGAATAACTATTTGAATATTTTATACAAAATTGGCTTACTTGGCGTCGCATCGTTTTCAAACGGCGCAATTTGAAGGTTTAAATAATATGCGCCATCTTCAATAGCATTTGCTACATAAATAAATTCTGTAATTGTTGCGTTCATGCGGATTTTTCCTGCTGTATTCCAAAAAGCATTGTGTGCTAACAGTTTTCCTTCATCTTTTTCTTTATCAATGCTTGGCAAATCAATCAACAGATGATCAATGCCTTTTTCACGAAGATATATCGCTGCAGCTTCTTCTAAATATGGCGGATTGGTATGCGAATATTGTTTGTTTAATTTTTCTGTAAAGTTTGGCAACGTACGAATCACAATCGCCTCTCGCTTTTTATTGCCAATGATCGATTGCAACTGCTTTTTAGAAATCACAAAATCATCTCCTTTTTTTTCAAGTACTACCGTGATGAGTTCGGCGTAAAAGAAAAACTGGGTTAAATGCTGATTTATAGAGTATACTTCTTCTGTAATATGTCCCACACATTCCGTATGCGTTCCGTGTGCGTGCGGATTAAAATAGATGTTGTTAAAGTTAACATCGCCACCTTCTTTCACATTGCCTACCCAATCATTGGAACGTACGGGTTCAATTTTTGGCGCATTCAAATACCAAGCATTTACATTGGCTTCAGAAGCCCGAAGCGGAATAGAAATGTCTAACGGTTTTGATAAATCTATTTGATGTTTGGCACTGTTACGTTGAATGGTACAAATCATGCTGCAAAAATACGAATTGATTTTTCAACCTAAGAATGAATTTTAAAAAACTGTTCTAAAGTTACACCTTAAAGAAATCTGCAGCAATTCCGTCACATAAAAACGTTCCTTTTTGCGTAGTTTTTATAATGTCTTCATCCGATTGCAGTGTTTTTTCTTGCAGATGGTTTTCTGCTATTTTTTTGGTGTGATGTAGATAACTTTCGCCGAAATTTTCTTGGATATAATCCATTGAAATTCCCCAAATTGTTCGCAAACCTGTCATTACATATTCGTTGTATTGATCGTCCTTAGAAAGCTGTTCTGTTGTGATGGGAAGTCTGTTAGCTTCTATACTTTTCAGGTATTTTGCATTGTTTGAAACGTTCCAGCTTCTACTTCCTTTTTGATAGGAATGCGCACTTGGACCAATTCCCAAGTAACTTGCGCCTTTCCAATACGAAGTGTTGTGTTTAGAAAAGTAATTTGGCTTACCAAAATTTGAAATTTCATAATGAATAAAACCTTGTTTCTCGGTTTCTTCCACCAAAACATTAAAATGTGCCAGTGCTTCTTCTTCAGAAACGTCTTTGTACGTTCCTTGTCGGATGAATTTTTCCAAGGCAGTTTTCGGTTCTACCGTAAGGGCATAACTAGAAATATGATTGATTCCGAAGTTAAAAACCGTTTCCAAATTGGTTTTCCATTGTTCCATCGTCATGTTCGGAATTCCGTAAATCAAGTCGATCGTAATATTGTCAAAATACTGTGTGGCGACTTCCAAACATTTTTTTGCTTCTTTGCTATTGTGTGCGCGATTCATCAGTGACAAATGTTCATCAAAAAACGATTGAACTCCAATACTTAAGCGATTGATTTTCGATGTTGAAAGTTCTTTAATTTTTGCTTCCGTTAAGTCGTCAGGATTTGCTTCTAAGGTAATTTCTGGAGCTTCTGAAACATCATAGATTTTATAAACCGCATCCAACATCTGATTGATTTCTTCTAACGAAAGTACACTTGGCGTTCCGCCACCAAAATAAATAGTTTCAATAGTTGTATTGGCCAATTCCGCTTGCCGTAATTTCAATTCTTCCTGCAATGCCAACAACATGCCATCTTTCTTTGCTAGTGAAGTAGAAAAGTGAAAATCGCAATAATGACACGCTTGCTTACAAAACGGGATATGTATATAAATTCCAGCGATAGCTTTTTTATTTTATTTTGATAAACGCATAACCAATCGGACAATAGCCAAAACTGCGATGATGATAAACAAGACCGTGCGCCATGCTGGAACAGGTTTCCCATTCTCATCATACACTTCTTCTGCTTCTAACATTGCTTTCCGATCTGCCATTCGTTTTTCTTCTTTGACATCTTTTTCAAAATCGGGACAGTTTAGTACAAAGTTCGGTTTTTCATTTGTTAAACCGCATACAATACCATTTGCGGAAGAAAATGATCGGTTGACGCAAGTTTTACAA
>CAZHSA010000103.1:0-10871 GCA_964535135.1 uncultured Kordia sp. | reverse complement strand
GTGTTTTAGTATTCGTTGTGGATTGTCTAGAATTCGTTGCGCAACGAGATTCATCTCACGTAAGTGCACACTTTAAAAAATTAAAAACCATCCATTTTTTCAAAAAAAAGCACGCAAAAACCTACGCTTCCCCCGTGTTTTCACCTGATTTACAATAGATTGTCGCTCATTTTCAAGTACTGAATTGTTTTTTCGTTTATATTTAATTCGAAGAAACCAACCACTAACCTTTAATAACCTTCCCATGAAACGTTCCTTTTTATACCTTTTTTTAGTTTGTGTTGCTAGTTTGAGTATATCGTGTAAAACCGATGTAAAACCTGTAGTACTGTTTCAAACCGCGTACAGTACTGCAAAAGATTCTGTAGCCGTTGTGGATGCTGAAAGTTCTTTGGTTACAATTTCGCTAGATGATGTTGATTCATATTCAAAATACATATATAGTTTGAGTGATGAAAACAAAACACTGTACACAAGTGATACACTTCAATTGACCAAATCGTTTTCTGTAGATGTAAAAAAGGCTGCCAACTTTAAAAAATATTCCAATCAAGATGTAGACCTCAACGTAACGCTGATTGGTGATGGAACTAGCAAAACGATTACACGTGATGTTGATTACTTATTTGATGCCACTTCGCCAATTCCGTATGTTGTGATACAGACTAAAAGCGGAAAGTTTCCAGAAGATAGAACGCGTTTAGAAGCCGATTTTACTTTTTATGATGTTCCCATGAAAGATGGTTGGTATAGCTTGTCTGGCGAGTATCAATCTGCGTCAGGAACCATTCATGCACGTGGACAAGGAAGTTTGGATTTTCCGAAAAAAAGTTTCTCATTGAATTTCGGAAAAGACAATCCGTTGTCTATTATGGGCATGCCCGATAGTCATAAATGGGTAATGATTGCCAATTGGGTTGATACGTCGCAATTATGTAATAAAGTATCGTACGATTCGTATGCTGAAATGGGACATTACGGTCCGCAAAGCAGACATGTACAAGTTTTTCTAAATGGTGAATATTGGGGATTGTATACGTATGGAGAAAAAATACAACGCGGGAAAAATCATGTGAATACCGCAAAGAAAAGCGATGGTGGATTTATCGTAAAAGAAGTAGATAAAGATCCCAATTTTGTAACCATTACAAGGAGAACATTTCAGTATGAATATCCTGATGCTGATGAAGTGACAGACAAGCAAAAAGCACATATTCAAGAAACGATCAATTCGTATGAAGGTGAAGTTTTAAAAGGTGGAAATTGGGAAGAAAGTGTGGCGGAAGCAGCAGAAATTGATTATTTCATTATGACCGATGTTTTTGCCAATCCTGATAGTTATTATAACGGGAAAAATGTGTTTTATTTCCTCAATAAAAACAATAAGTTAGAACCTGTAATTTGGGACTTTATTTGGGCATTTGGAACGCCGTATTACACATGTAATGGCAACAATCCTTGGTGTTATATTTATTCGCCTGTAGGTACCCAATATTGTGCAGCAGACACGCCGTGTTCACCATGGGTTGGAACTAGTTATTATAAACCGAATAATGAACTAATGTACGGAAATCCTGCTTACGGCAATTCGGTTGGGTTTAATCGTTTCCAATTGATGAGAGATTATATGAAAACACCGCAAAATGTGAATATGTTTAAAGATCGTTATTATGAATGGCGAAATGGCACTAATGGAAAAACACCTGTATTGTCAGATGCTCATATTTTAAGACGCACTGAAGAGTTGATCGCAATTTTACGCTCGGGAGAAATTTATAAAAAAGATAGTATCCGTTGGTCTGTAGAAGAAGATTTTGATAAAAAGCGATTCTCTCCAGAAGATATTCGTACTAAGATAAAAGAGCGATTGGAGTTTATGGATCAAACTGTTAAAAATTTAAAAGTTCAACACTAGTTTGTAAAACTTCAATATACCTTATCTTTTTAAAGTAAGAAGCTGTATTTTTATGAGGTAAACGTAAAGAAACAATTATGCCCTTAAAATACAAATCTGCGGAAGAATCAAGAGTAACAATTTCTGAATTGATGTTACCATCTCATTCCAACTTTAGTGGAAAAATTCATGGTGGTTATATTCTTTCATTGTTAGATCAAATTGCGTTTGCCTGCGCTTCTAAACACTCGCGAGCATACTGTGTGACGGCTTCTGTGGATACTGTAGATTTTTTGAATCCGATTGAAGTGGGCGAATTGGTAACCATGCGTGCTTCTATCAATTATGTAGGACGTACGTCAATGGTGGTTGGTATTCGTGTGGAAGCGGAAAATATTCAAACTGGTAAAGTCAAACATTGTAATTCTTCTTATTTTACAATGGTTGCCCGCGATGACGACGGAAAAGGTATTGAAGTTGACGGTTTAATTTTAGAAAATATTACAGAAATCAAACGTTTTTTAAAAGCTTTGAAACGTATTGAGATGAAACGCAAACGACGCGAAGAGTTTGACCGTGAAGATTTTGTCCCTGAAGATTATTTAGCTGATTTGGAAAAGTATAAAGTGAAAGTGACTTGTACGGATAGATTGTAGTTGGGTGTTAGGCGTTAAGTTTTTGAGTTTTTGAGTATGAAAAACAAAAGTGTCAAGTTTTTCTACATGTCTTTTAAGTATTTTTTAACATCTTAAAAAAAAAACCTATTTTTAACATCTTAATTAAACCGATTACTACTACATGAAGCTGAATTCGTATTGCTGCTTACTCCTCGTTTTACTTGTAAGCTCCCAAGTTTTTTCGCAAAGAAAAATTGATCCCACTCCTGATGACATTCAAAAAGCAAAAACACTCAAAGAAACCTATGAAGATGACGATGTTGTTTTACTAGACGCTGTTGAAGAGATAGAATTTGATATTGACCGAAGAACTCAAACCGTTACGGTGAAACAAAATCAGTCTGAACACTTAATGAATATCAGTTCAAGAGCAGATATACAGAAATATAATTTTTATAATAGCTTTTCGGATATTGAAAAATTTCAACTATCATATCGCAATAAAAAGAAAGCTGATTTTTATGTGCAAGACGATTTTTATCAAAGTGACGAAATGTTTTATCACGATGCACGTGTAAAGTATGTAAACGTCGATTTTCCAACGCAAGGCTATCGCTATTTTTATAATTTAATCAAGAATTATAAAGACATTAAGTATTTTACGTCGATCTACTTTAGTGGGCAGCATCCTATTATTGAAAAAAAAGTAAAACTAATTGTTCCCGATTGGTTAACGCTCGAAATTAAAGAGTTTAATTTTGAAGGATACGACATCGTCAAAGAAACAAGTCATAATGACAAATTACAGGCAACAGAACATACTTTTACCATCAAAAATATGCCTTCAGATCCTAGTGAACCTAATATTTTAGGACCTTCACACGAAAAACCGCATATTTTAATTCTGCCAAAGTCCTATGAGTTTCGCAAAAAAACACTTCCGCTTTTTAATGAAACCAAAGATTTATATAAATGGTATAAATCTTTAGTAGATAGCATGAATGAGCAACCTGAAAGCTTACAAGCTAAAGTGAAAGAGTTGACCGAAAATGCTACTACTGACGAAGAAAAAATTAAAAATATTTACTATTGGGTACAAGATAATATTCGCTACATAGCTTTTGAAGATGGCATTGCAGGTTTTAAACCAGATGAGTCTCAAAATGTATTTAAAAAGAAATACGGCGATTGTAAAGGAATGGCAAATCTCATTAAACAAATGCTCGTTATTGCTGGTTTTGATGCACGTTTAACCTGGATTGGTACCAAACGTATTGCGTATGATTATTCTATGCCAAATTTATCCGTAGACAATCACATGATTTGTACGTTGATAATAGACGGAAAACGTTATTTTTTAGATGGAACCGAAAAGTACAATCCGTTTGGTGAATATGCTGATCGCATTCAAGGCAGACCTGTTTTGATTGAAGATAATGACGATTTTATTTTGGATAAAGTTCCGACAGCTTCGGTGACTGATAACAAAGAAATATATCATTCCAAGCTAAAAATTGAAAATGAAGAGTTGAAAGGTTCAGTCACAAAAACCTTTACGGGAGAAAGTAGAGCTACTTTTTTATATGGATATTATTCTATTGGGAATGACAAAAAAGAAGATGTGTTGCTCAGTTTTTTAACAAGAGGCGATAAAAATTACATCATTGATAATATTCAAAATTCAGATTTAAGCAATCGTGAAGAAGATGTAAAACTTTCGTATGATTTGGTCTTAAAAAACAAAGTGACTTCGTTTGACAATGAAATTTATATTGATATAGATCACTATCAAGATTTAAAGCAGTTAGATTTAACCGAACGTAAAAATGACTATTCCTTTTCGTATAAGAAAAATATGGAAACTATTGTAGAATTAGACATTCCGGCAGGATATGTTGTAAAAGAACTTCCGAAAAACATCAAAGCTACAACCGAAGATTTTGAAGTTTCAATCAACTTCAGCGTCAAAGGAAACAAAATTATCTATCATAAAAACTTCGAATTCAAAAATGCTGTCATTTCCAAAAAGTACTTTACACAATGGAATGAGGCACTAAAAGATATTAAAAATAGCTACCAAGAGCAGTTAATCTTGGTAAAATCATAAATCAATACTATGCTAAAGAAACTAGTTGTTTGTGTATTGGTACTTTTTACAGTATCAGTAAGCAGTCAAAACCGTCAACAAATTAAAGTCAAAAACATTTTTTGGGGAAATGATGATGCACAAAAAGGAATTGTGGATATTCCTGAAAAATGGCAAAATGAATCTGCCGTGATTCTGTATCAAGAATTCTTCTATGATTATCATAAATATGCAAAAAAAGTACGATATACCAATTCGTTGCGAATGCGTGTCAAAATTCTTGACAAAGCAGCTATTGAAGATTATTCAGAGTTCTCATTCAAAAAAAACATTTATGTAAAGAGAGGATTTTGGGGTAAGAAAGAGAAAAAATTTATCGGTGTAAAAATCGTTAAACCCAATGGTGACGAGCGTGTTATTAAGGTCGATGAAGAAGCTGTAAAAACAGACGACGAATACAAGTTGGCGATTTCTGGCTTGGAAATTGGCGATATTTTGGATTATTATGTGTATACCATTGAACCTTTTATAGAAAAAAACGGATATACTTTTGAACCTACCACCAACTTTTTGAACAATGAATATCCTACAAAAAAGTTCGTTTTAAAATTCAATACCGAAAATGATTTCTTTATCAATTTCAACAGCTATAATGACGCACCAAAATTGCAACAAATAGATACCAAAAAACGAAATGATCGTAGGTATATTTTAGAAGCTGAAAATATTGAAAAAGCAGAGATTCCTTATTGGTATGCGCCACTTTTAAAATTGCCTTTTTACAAATTTCAAGTAACGTTTTCACGTTCGGGATCTTTTGAAAAAAATGTATTTAATTTTATTTCTGAATCTGAAAAAGAGATCAAAACAGAAGTGACTCCCGAAGAAGTGCTTTCTGTGTACAAAAACGCTTTTGGAAATTTTAAAGACGAACCAAAAAAGTTTCATAAATACTTTAAAAAGAAGAGCTTAACACAAGATGAATTGGCGCGTGAAGCGTATTATTATTTAAGACATTTTTACTTTACAAACTATTTTGAAGGTTCCGTATTGAGCGAATCTAAAATTATTGGCTATTATGGAGATGAATCGAATCCAGATTATTTCTTTTTAAGCAATCCAAATCGTTTTGTGTCTGTATACTGTTCTATGTTGCGAAAAAATTACATTCCGTTTGATATTATTGTGGCAAAAGACCGAAGCAGAGGAAATATTAAAGATTTATTGTTTATGAGTGAAGCAGAAACCATCGTTCGCGTTAACTTAAACGAACCTATATATGTTTCTGTCTATAACGGTTATAGCAATTTGGAAACTATCAATCCACTAATTGAAAACACGGAAGCGTATGTACTTAACTATTCATATGACGATGTAGAATTGTCTAGTGTAACTACGACAACGATTCCTGGCTCAAAAGCGAGCGATAACAAACAGGTTGAAAACTTAACCGTTACTTTCAGTGATACTTTCAATCAAATTAATTTTACGAAGAAAAATGAATCTTACGGACATTTAAAAAGTGCTTTGCAAGATGAAGTCATGTTCTTTTTTGATTTCTTAGATGAAGATTATCAAAAATATGACACGGAAGGATATATTAATAAAGTACGCAAGAAAAAGAACAAAGAAAGATACCGAAAAGAATATAATGCGTTGATTGACAAACTAAAGGAACGTCAACAAAAGATTTTACACAATGGACTTTCTAGCGAATATGATCCATTAGAAATTGAAGAAGATAATACACTAAAAATCATCAATACAGGTCGTTACAGTGCAGAAACTCCTTTTAGCTATGAGCAAGAGTTTGTGATGAAAAATCAGCTCGTAAAAAAAGCAGGGAAAAATTACCTTTTCGAAGTAGGACGATTGATTGGCGGACAGGTTTCTGTAACACAAGACGAAATAGATAGAAAACAAGATATTAACCGTTCGTTCCCGAAATCATACGAGAATAATATACAAATTACCATTCCTGAAGGCTATAAAGTGGTTGGTTTGGACAAACTCAATAAAAACGTTACCAACGAAACTGGTGGCTTTAAAAGTTCGGCTACTGTTGAAGGAAACATTTTAAAAATCACCACGTTAAAATATTACAGCAATTACGATGAACCAAATAGCAACTGGAATAAATTACGTGCATTTTTAGACGAAGCATATCAATTTACGCAAGAGAAAATCATGTTTAGAAAGCTTTGACAAGTTGTTAGGTATTTGGTGTTAGGTGTTAGGGCGCTATGCTCCATTGTGAGTTGTTTCCTTCTACCTTTTTGTTGAGGAATGTAAACTCATAAACCTATACACTTCGTATTAGTTCATTTGATTTTTGCGGATTTGTTAATGTCTTCATTTGATTTTCGAGTTCCATAAATCATGGGTTAAAACTTCTCAACACTTATGACTCATAACTTTTAACTAGTTGCGCGTCAAGTTATTTACTTTCAGCTTATTTCAAAGGCTAAACTATTAAACTTATAAACTTCTAAACTTTATTTTTTGTGAATTTGTTGATTGGTTTTCCATGATTCGCTTCAAAACATAAACTCGTAAACTTATAAACTACTTTCACAACTAAGAACTCTCAATAGTAATGAAATTGAAGTTTAAAACTTCTCAATACTCAATTCTAAAAACAAAAAAGAAGCATTCTGAAAAGACTCAGAATACAATTTGAAATACGAAATAAAAAAATTACTTCTTCACGAAGCGCTTAGTGATTGATTTTTTGTCTGTAATGACTTTTACAAGATAAATTCCAGATTTCCAAGAAGAAATATCAACCGCATTGTGAATGGTTGTTAATTTACCTGTATAAATTTTTCTTCCTAACAAATTATACACTTCTACAGAAGCATCTGTTTTCTGAGACAAACGAATGTTTAATTCATTCACACCAGGATTCGGAGAAATATTAAAAACTGTTTCTGAGTTAGAAGCAAATTGATTGCCAGTAGTACTTTGTGCTAAAGTTACTGTGCTGAAAGAAAGTAATAAAATAAATAAAAGTAATCGTTGCTTCACTCGTACTAGATTTGGTGTGTTTACACAAATGTAATAATTATTTAGAGAAATGTTCTTTTTTTAACATGGAATATACAATAATTTAATTTTTATCAGTAAAACTACGTGGTTCTATATTCGCGTACATATATTCTGTTACTCTTTTTTTTTTAGCTGTTAATTTGTAAGTATTAGTATTAACACTTATCAATGAAAAAAAGCAATGAATCCTACTTCGCAACTACTTCAAAAAATATATAGTTTATCATTTTCTGCAAATTCTGCCTCTGGCTTATCTTGGCAACAAAACGACTGTAAGAGCGGTATGATTGAAATGCAAGCCTATGTGACGAAAGTTTCACATGATGTGCTTACGGAAACCAAAAATATTATTGGCGATTGGAAAGCCATTTGGGGACCAATTGTGTATGCAAATGATCCGACAGCTACTTCAATTCATGCTGATAATACGATGGGAATGTATTACAGCGAAAGTGAAAATACGATTGTCATTGCCATTGCTGGAACCAATATCAACTCGCCATATGGTTGGCTGGTAGAAGATTTTTCGGTTCATAAAACGGTTTCTTGGGAATTGGTAACTGGTGTACCAAGTTCAGGTAATATTTCCACAGGAACGCATGTTGGACTCAATATTTTATTAGGCATGACCAACAAAGAAGAAGATTCACTTTTAAAAGCATTGACAAACTTTTTAGCCGATAATTCCGATTTGAAAGATGTGCAAGTAGCCGTTGCCGGACATAGTTTGGGCGGAGCGCTCTCTCCTACACTTGCCATGTATTTGGTAGACAAAAAAAGTGAATGGGATCCGACAAATAAAACTTCAGTTGGCGCATTTCCAACGGCAGGACCAACACCTGGCGATGAAGGATTTGCTTCGTACTATGAAAAACAAATTAAAGCGAAAAACATATACTATGTAAGTCAGCACAATGCCTTAGATGTGGTGCCACATGCGTGGGAAAAGGACGATTTGGCAAAAATTCCTACCATTTACGACGAATACATAAAACAACCAACAGACGCAAATCCTGCAGAAACCTTAACAGGAACCTTAGCAACAGTAGCGGCTTTGAACGCTTTGTCGTCTAAAAATATTGCAGGCATTCCTGTGAATCGTTACAAGCAAATTTCGCCCTCTACGACCTTGCAAGGAACGTTCAACTCAGACATTGATGAGCTCATTCTAAAAAAATTAGCACTCATAAAATTAGTATTACCAAGCACATTAGGCAAATATGCGGTGTATTTACGAAACTTAGTTCGTTTTGCTGCACAAGCTGGCGCACAACACGTTCCTGCGTATTATTCATTGTTAAATATTGAAACGTTTATGAATGCTTACAAAGGAATTTTAAACACTAACAAACCAAGCGGCTTGGTTATTCATGAACCGTATGAACAAGCTGTAAAATCAATTGCCAAGATTGATTTGCGAAAAATTAACGAAGCAGCCATGAAATTGGCGAAAGATAATCACTAATCCTATGCAGGACAGTGGCTAACCAACCTATTCATTTATTTATTGTTCAAAAATGTTTCCAAAAAATCAGCTGATTTCGCGGAAACATTTTTATTTTTTATGGTACTTAATGTGATTTTGAATCAACTTTAAGATGATGTTTTATTCTTTTAGGAATTAACTAAAAAAATGCTTTCCAAAACCTGCAGAATCAATTGTGAATGCTGAACTGTTCTCTGAACGATCTAGTTTATTGTTGATCGTCAAAGCCCATAAAATTAATTCTTTACAAAAAGCCTGATCTTCTTTGCTGTAATCAGCAGCGTATTCTTTAATAATGGCATCTAAAGGTTTCACACTATTGATACTTGTATAAAACTCTTCGTCTGAGTCTGTATAGTTTAATTCGATAAAATTATCTTCAAACCAAGCCACTACGTCCGTATACGTCGTTTTTACGCCTTCTTTTTCCAATTTTGGTACGCGTGGAAAGATATCTTCAAATTGTGTCATCACGGCGTTGTCAATCAATATTTTTGCAACTTCATCAGCGCCTTCTTGCTCGCCTTCGTATACCAATTCTATTTTTCCCGTGATGGAAGGAACGATTGACATAAAATCTACCAATCGAATGGTGGTTTGCTCCGCTCCTGTTTCAATCAGACGCAACTTGGCAGCAGCCATTAAATTTTCCATCGCACTGATGGTTAAACGCGCACTCACGCCACTTTTTGCATCTACATATTCACTATTTCGTGCTGCAAAAGCTACTTCTTCCAGTAAATCTTTCGCCATATTTGGAATGTTGATCGCTGATTTATCTTCCGTAGAAACCTTGGCTTCTTGTGCGGTAATTTTTCGCGCCAACGCAATTGACTTTGGATAATGTGTAAAGATTTGCGAACCAATTCTATCTTTCAACGGCGTTACAATGCTTCCGCGGTTTGTATAATCTTCTGGATTCGCCGTAAATACAAATTGAATATCCAACGGCATTCGCAACTGAAAACCACGAATTTGCACATCGCCTTCTTGTAAAATATTGAATAAAGATACTTGAATACGCGCTTGTAAATCGGGCAATTCGTTAATGACAAATATCGAACGATTCGCACGTGGAATCATTCCGTAATGCAACACGCGTTCATCCGAATACGGCAATTTTAACGTCGCTGCTTTAATTGGATCAATATCACCAATCAAATCCGAAACATTTACATCGGGCGTTGCTAATTTTTCATAAAAACGCTCCGATCGGTGTACCCAAGAAATTGGTGTTTCATCACCGTGTTCCGCTAGTAAATCTCTAGCATATTTAGAAATGGGCTGAAACGGACTGTCGTTAATTTCCGAACCTTTTACAATGGGCATGTATTCGTCTAACAAATCAACCATACTGCGCGCAATACGCGTTTTTGCTTGTCCGCGCAATCCTAACAAATTGATATGATGTCCTGCCAACAACGCTTTCTTTAGCTGCGGAATTACCGTATCTTCATAGCCTAACAAACCTTCAAAAACAGGTTCATTGGCTTTGATACGCGCAATTAAATTTGCTTGAATTTCTTCATTGATGGTTTTGTGTGTGTATCCAGAATTTTTTAATTCGCTGAATGTGATTTCTTTTTGCATATTTTTTAGTAGTTTGAAACGTCATTCTGAACTTGATTCAGAATCTCATCATCGTTATCACAAATTGTATGTGAAACTGAATCGAAGTCAGTTTGAAGCTTGTCTTCTTTTTATCGTATTCTTCTTTTTCTATTATTTTCGTAATCTTCA
>CAZHSA010000102.1:0-10911 GCA_964535135.1 uncultured Kordia sp. | reverse complement strand
TAAATTTGTTTATTAACTAGAACTCCAACACCATGAAAACCATCTTTTCTCTTTGCGCAGTATTTTTACTATGCTTCACCAGTTGTCAAACGTCAAACGAAACCAAAACAACTGATATCAAATTCCACAAGTCACACTTACCACAACGACAAAACACGCCGTTTAGTGCTGCCGTAGAAACTGAAAATCTATTGTTTTTGGCTGGACAAATAGGAAAAGATCACGAAAAAGGAACATTAGTTGAAGGCGGCATCAAAGCGGAAACCAAACAAGCAATTGAAAATATAAAAGCAGTGTTGGCGCAGCACAATTCTTCCTTAGATCGTGTGGTAAAATGCACGGTGATTCTGGCTGACATCAACGATTTCAAAGATTTTAATAGTGTGTATGTACAATACTTTCCAAACAAACCTGCACGTACCACTTTTGCAGCTGGCGGATTGGCAGCGAATGCCAAAATTGAAATTGACGTAATCGCTGCAAAATAACATCAACCTTTTACAGTAAACAATCTGCTCAATGGAATACTGGGATATTTATGATCAATACAGAATGAAGACTGGAAAAACAGTGGTTCGTGGCGGGAAACTCAATGCTGATGAATTTCATTTGGTCGTTCACATCGCTATTATTAACTCAAAAAATCAATTGCTCATTCAACAACGGCAACCGTTTAAAAAAGGCTGGCCAAATTTATGGGATATTACCGTTGGAGGAACAGCGCAAGCTGGTGAAACGTCTCAACAAGCCGCGGAAAGAGAATTGTTTGAAGAACTTGGATATGCGTATAACTTTACGAATGTGAGACCGAGTTTTACGATTAACTTCCAAAGAGGGTTTGACGATTATTACATTCTAAAAGCTGAGGTCGATCTTTCCAAACTTACACTTCAAGAAAGTGAAGTACAAGCTGTACAGTGGGCAAGTAAGGACGAAATTGTAGCGCTTATTCAAACAGAAAAATTTATTCAGTATCACTTAAGTGTTATTGATATGATTTTTGATATGAAAGATCAACTTGGGATATTTTCAAGTTGAGCACAGTTATTTTTTCTAGTTATTTATACTTCTGAAAATCAATAAGATGTGAATTATTTTTTATTTTTTTGTAACAAATTATCAAAGTCAATACTTACGGAGCAAATAAATTATAGAAACACCACAAAGATCGAATCAGCTGTACGAATTTTGTGATCAAAAATGAACCTCATGAAAAAACTATTTGTACTCTGTTGCTTCCTAGTAAGCAGTTTTGTTAGCAACGCTCAAGAAAAACAACTTGAAAATTCAGTATTGTGGAAAATTGAACACAAAGACCTTGACAAGCCTTCCTATTTGTTAGGAACGATTCATATTTTATGCAAAGATGATTTTGCCATTCCCGAAAAGGTAACCAACGCTTTTAACGAGACCGAAAAATTAGTGCTAGAAGTGGACATGTCCGACACGAAAGCCTTGATGGAAGTACAAAAAAAGATGATGTCGGGAGGAAAACTAACCGAAGAACTATCAAAAGAGCAGCAAACATTCTTAGATGATTTACTCAAAAAAGAGCTGAAAATGTCATTGCAAATGGTCAATAATTATACCTTAATGACGGTATATACTCTATTGATTCAGCAAACTTATAGTTGTCCAGTGAAAAAAATGTATGAGGTAGAATTGACAAGTCTGGCGAAAGCGAACAACAAAAAAGTAGCTGGATTAGAGACACTAAACGGTCAACTAGATTTTTTCGCGAAAGCCTATCCAAAAGACTTTTTATGGCAGCAAATTAAATTGTTTTCTGAGTATAAAGCACTTATGGCAGATATGGTCACTTCTTATAAAAATGAAGAAATTGGAAAGCTCCATCACGATATGAAAGATGAACGTTTTTTTAACAAAAATGCTGAACATTGGATGTTGACAGTTCGCAACAAGAATTGGGCTGAATTAATGCCAAAAATGATGAAAGAACAATCTAATTTATTTGCTGTTGGCGCGGCTCATTTACCAGGAGAAAACGGCGTGATTGCCTTACTTCAAAAACAAGGATTTACAGTTACACCTGTATTTTAAAGCATACACTATTGGAACTCACAGAACAAGAATTTCTTACTAAAATAACCACACACAAAGGTATACTTTACAAGGTTTCTCGCATGTATTTTGAAGATGCGAGTGATCGTGAAGACTTGGTACAAGAAATTATTTTACAACTGTGGAAATCGCTCAAATCGTTCAATGGAAAAAGTCAATTTTCAAGTTGGATGTATCGTGTAGCATTGAATACGGCGATTGTATTTTTTAAGAAAGAAAAACGCAAGCCTGACAATTATAAAATGCCCGAACATGTACAATTGGCACAAGAAGAATATTCGGGTGAAAAGGAAGAACAATTGGCAATTTTTTACAAAGCCGTACAGCAATTAAACAAAATTGAAAAAGCCTTGATCTTTCAATTTATTGAAGGATTTTCAGGTGAAGAAATGGCGAAAAACTTAGGAATGTCACCAGTGAATGTTCGCGTAAAGCTCAATAGAACGAAGAAAAAGTTAAAAGAAATTATAAAAACACAACATCATGGATTTTGATAAAATAAAAGAATTGATGGATGATGAAAATCAAGACGATTTACAACTACCAACAAGTTTAGAAAACCTCAAGAAAAGTCAAATGCCAATCGCAAAGATTCGCAAAACGATGAAAGGAGAAATTGCCATGCAATTGGGCGGAATTGTGATCTTTTTTGTGTTTCCTTTTTTGGTGAAAATGTACGAATTGCCACGTGCCGTCTATTTTATTTTCATGTTCATTACAAGTTTGATGACCTTAGGATATCTGGCAAAAATGATTTGGTTTTTACGAAGAACTTCTAGCGTAGGACAACAAACAAAAGAAACAATTTTAAACTTTATTCACGACATCAAACTCACCATGGAAGTCTACAAAACGGGCATCATTGCAGGTTCATTATTATTGCCTGTTTCGGTAGCAAGTATTTTTATGGGTACTGAAAAATATGGCCCCGATCGTTTTACAGAGTGGTTTTTATTACAAATGTCAGCAAGCACGTTGGTTTTGGTGATTTTGGGATATTTGCTTTCTGGTGTAATCATTTATTGGATCACCGTAAAATGGGCAGATCAATTGTATGGCGTTCATGTGCGAAAGTTGGAAGAGATTTTGGAGCAATTGGAAGAATAGATTTTTTAGACGTGCTTCGCTTTTGGATTGCTTTGCGTGTCTTTTTTAAATCGTTTATTTCTGAGTTTCGTTTCGGAAGCATATAAAAACAACAACACTGTAAAATTTAATTTACAGTGTTGTTTTTTAATTACATAAATTTAAAATTTAACAAGTTGGTTTCCATGAAGTACATTGATCACAATTTGAATAACTAATTGTAAACGGTCTTGGATCTTTTGTAGTTGATGGAGGAATGGTTGTAAATGGACCTGGAGCAACAGTAGATTGTTGTGTTGTTGGAAGTCCTCCTTTTACCAACGTTGTTTGTAAATCAGAGACGGTCGTTTTCTTCAGATGTAAGATCGAAGTTACTTTTTGTTTTTTCATAATTATAAAGTTTAAAATTTATAATAGATAGTGTGTTATAGTGATATTTGTTACCCTAAAGGATAAATGAAGCGTCTACTACCAATTTAACTTTATAATCAAAATGTATGTAAGTCGAGATATTTCGACTACGTTCAACGTGACACATACTTCTTGTAATAGGCATATAATTCGTTAGGAGAAGCGCCTTTGGATTTTTTGATGTGAATCATGGCGAAATGATATTGTAATTTCCAGGTGCCATTCACTTTGTATTTTCGGGCAGAAGTTTTCACACTTTTCGGAATGATCGTGAATTGATGTTGCTCGTACAAACGATTGATAAACTCACAATCTTCATAAATAATATACGATTCATCAAAACCGTTCAATGCATGAAAAAGTGCTGTGGAAATGTATAACGATTGATCGCCGCCGCGACACCAACTGACATTAAACCGAGTGAAAAATTGTGACACCAACAACACAGGATGCCACGAATCAAACTTCATCCGAAAACAACCTGCAGCATTGCCTTTATTGGTTTCTTGCAGAATGAACTCATCAAAATGTTTTGGAGGAAAAGTGTCTGCATGCAGAAAATATAAAATGTCTCCCGTAGCTTTTTTAGCGCCGAAATTCATCTGCTTGGCGCGCCCTTTTTCTGATTCAAACAATTGTAGGTAGACAGCACGATTTTCTGTTGCGAACAATTGATCCACACATCTTTTTCGGTTGTCGTTTTGACGTTTAGTATAGGTTGAAATAAAGTTTGAAACCATTGCAACTGTTTCATCCGAACTTCCACCATCGACCAACATAATTTCATGATGTTTATATTTCATGCGTTCCAACAACGTTTCCAGCAACGAAACAATGGTTGTTGCTTCGTTAAAAATTGGAATGATGATGGAAATTTTGTGTGTTGTCATTAGTTTATATACGGACTTATAACGGTGATGGTTTTTTGTGGAAAAGCTATTCGTTCAAACTCCAATCGTAGTCTTTATAATCAATATCGGCGTTTGCGTTTATTTTGATGGGACTGTACAAATTTAAAAACTTGATCAGCGAACCGTTTTGTTTAAAATCTTTTGAAAACCATTTGAAAATCTTTGAAATTTCTAGCTGATTTTTAGTGATCGTATTTCGTCGTGAATCTACCAAAAATGCTTTTGTTACTTGGGTGAGTTGCGCGTCTAATTTGTCTGCGGCAAACGCTTCATTCAATAATGGTGGACATGAAAATGATGCGCAATTGATGGCGAAATGAATTCTTGGTTCGTTCATTTTACGTAGAATTTTATGTTCTATTTCATCTAAATTGTACCACTTTTCACCTAATTTCCACAAACGCTGATTCCAAGGTTTTTT
Source organism: uncultured Kordia sp. (assembly GCA_964535135.1). GTDB lineage: Bacteria > Bacteroidota > Bacteroidia > Flavobacteriales > Flavobacteriaceae > Kordia. Next base: position 6,000 of record CAZHSA010000102.1, on the reverse strand, counting down.
AATGTCTTTGATACTTTTTAATGGATAATTCCTCAAAATTAAATCTACGGTAAGTGCATTGTAAGCATTAATCCAGTAGGCAAGTTTTTCTTCTTTAGGCCAATCATCTGTAGGCATGTTTTCGCCTAATGCACTGATGTAATTTTGCAAGTCTGAACGATTCCCTTTGAAACCTTTATAGCTGACAGCACCATCTTTTGTAACGTATTTTTTTAGTAAATCATTGAAGGTTTGATGGTTAAAAAAAACGTTGTTTTCTGTAGTCATAATTTTAACATCAGCAGCCATTTCCTCGCCATTAAATCTAATAGAATCTTTAGATGTTGTAAACTTAGCATTTTGTGTAAACGTAACACTATCAATTAGTTTTTCGCTTTCAAATTGATTCGTAACTGTAATTTTATCATGCTGTGCATTGACAGAGTCGATAATTGCTTCATTCATTTCGGGAGAAATATCTTTGACTGTTCTTTGTTGTGTTCCACAAGAAAATAGTAGAAACAGGCAACTAAATAGCAAGGTATATTTCATATTAGTCTTTTTTAAGTTTGATGGGATAGATTTCTTGCTGTAGAAAATCTTGCGGAAAGTGTTCATCATTGGCAAAACCTAGCTCAATATCGCGTCCGCTTTTGGGAACATAATTCGTTCTGAATATATAATCCCACACACTTAATGTGAGACCGAAATTAACACCGTATTTTCGCGGTAATTCTTTGCTGTGATGCCAAATGTGCATTTTCGGATTGTTGAAAATATATTTTAAAAAACCATAATCCCAACCCAAATTCGCGTGATTCAAATGTCCGATTGAAATGGTAAAGAAATATACAAACGCAACATTTTGAACGCTAAATCCGCCAATCAGCGCAATCGGAATATAGAGCAATGATTTGTACACAACCGTTTCCATCCAATGATAGCGTAAATGCGCAGCAAAGCCCATTTCTTTTACCGAATGATGCACTTTGTGAAAGTTCCATAAAAAGTCAACTCTGTGCAACAAACGATGTGTATTCCACTGCACAAAATCTGAAACGACAAAGAAAATTAGTAAACCTGCCCAAGCCGGAAGCGCGCTCACGTTGAACAATTGTATGCTTTCTAGCGACAAGCCAATGACGCCTAAAATATCATTAAAAAACGCAGCTGTAGTGTTGGAAAGTGCGGTAAATAGGATCAAATTAAAAATGAAGAAGTTGAAAAACATATAAAACGTATCCAACCAAAAATCTTTACGGAAAATAGCCTGATTTTTTCGCCAAGGAAATAAAATTTCCAATATCCAAACGATCAAAGAAATTGCGATTAAGCCGTAAAAATAGTTTTCAATCTCTCGAAAATAAATCAAGTTTAAAAAATAATTCCAATACTCACTGTACGATTTCAGAAAGATATCAAAGTAGTTTTCCATAGCTTACAAATTTACGTATTCTTTTCCGTTTCTATCGAGCCAACCTTTCCGTCTGTCAGGCAACTCAAACTTCGCAAAAAATCCTTCAAATTGGTCGAGTTTTTTGTAGCGACCTTTCAAAAAATACAAAAACACCACAGTTCAATGCGTAAACTGTGGTGTTTGTATCGTTTAGAATAACTCAACATATGACATCTTTTAAAGTGGATTCCGCATCAAGTGCGGAATGACAAAAAAGAAAAACCTATGTCAGATTGATTTTGTCGAATCGATGATTCGTTGTATCGAGATTTGCAATGAAGTGATTTGTTTTCAAAGTACTTCACAACACTAATATCTCACTTCTCAATACTGTTTCCTATTTAACAACATCCACCACCATCGTAATGATAGGTAGATTCTGAAATGAAAATATCGTCGCGTCCTAAATCGGCTAATGCTTGTGCTGTTTTGTCGCAAATTGCAATTGGTTGATTTTTTAATAGAATATGTCCTTTTTCATCATCGAAATAGTCTTCAGTACCAAAGTATATCGCCGCTTTTCCAGTAAAAATACACGGTCCGTCCGCTGGCATCGGATCTTTGATCGCAGCAACTTCAATGGATTCTATATAGATTAATTCGTCTGTTGGATAATTTTTCGGATCTAAAATTCTGTATGGTTTTCTCGCACGAATTTCAATCGTACCAAAACCTGCGTCCGTCAACATTTTTACATATGCTGCAATTGGCAAACTTCCACTTAAACATAAGGCGCGTAAGCGTTCATCATTACGCAACGTTTCGTTCATTGGTTGTTCACACGTTGGATCGCTCATGACGAGTTTTCCATGTGGTTTTAACACACGATACATTTCGGCAATGGCTTTCTTTAAATCGTCTGTTTTAAAAATGTTGAACAAGCAATTTTGCGCTGCTACATCAATACTATTGTCATCGACAGGCAAGTTGAGTGCATCGCCTTTGCGTAAGTCTACAAATTCACTTTTAAACCAATCGTTTTGTGCTTCGGCTTCTTTGAAATTTTTGCGTGATGCTTCTAACATTTCATCTACAACATCCAAACCAATAACGCCACCTTTTTGGCGATTGAAATATGCAAATTGCAATAATTCCATTCCGCCACCAACGCCTACATATAGCATGGTTGGATTGTTGGTTAAATCGCGCGCATGTACGGTGCTTCCGCAACCATAATTCATTTCTTGCATGATTTTAGGAATCTTTAAACCTGGCAATTCCCAAATAGGATTTGTAGTGCAACACAGTCCAACGTCGGGCGTTAAAGCTGCTTCTTTGTATACATCGTGTGTAGTTTCTAAATAACTCATTTTTTGTTTTTTCTGGCTTTTGGCTTCTTGCTGTTAGCCTGTAGCCTGTTTTTGTAATTCGTTGATTTGTGTATGTTTTACTAGCAACCAAAAATTAAAGATCTACAATGTTTTAATCAATTCACTAAAGAGTGTAATCATTTTTGGTTCAGTTTTTCCAGCGACCGCAATGATGTCGGCGATGTCTACAGGTGCTAAGTTATCAGGATCGCATTCGTCTGTTAATACAGAAACTGCGATACATGGCACGTTTAAGTGATTGGCAACAATGACTTCGGGCACGGTACTCATTCCGACTGCGTCTGCACCAATGATTTTGAGCATTCGGTACTCGGCACGCGTTTCTAATTGTGGCCCAACAACGCTGGCGTAAACACCTTTTTGAATGTCGATGTTGTGCGTTTCGGCAATTTTTTCAACAGTTGCAATCATCTCTGCATCATACGGCGCACTCATGTCGGCAAAACGTTCTCCAAATTCGCTAACACCTTTGAAAGCCAATGGCGATCCACCTTGTAAGTTGATGTGATCGTCAATGATCATGATGTCACCTTTTTTGTAATCGAGATTGATAGCTCCTGCGGCATTAGACACTAAAAGCTTATGAATTCCGAGTTTGTGCATGATGCGAATCGGATACGTGATGTCCATAAAATCATAACCTTCATACAAGTGAAAACGTCCTTGCATGACTACTACTTTTTTACCAGCTAGGTTTCCAAAGATGAGTTTTCCGGTGTGGAATTCTACTGTTGCTAATGGAAAGTATGGAATGTTGTTATAATGTGCTTCTGCGATGATTTCGATATCGTCGATGAGTTTCCCTAAACCTGTTCCTAATACGATTCCAATTTCTGGATTGTCAAATCCTTTACTTATTAAATATTCGGTTGTTTCTGTGATGTGTTTTAACATAAATGTATATACGTTTTTAGCGCTTTATTAGTTTTTTGACTATTTTTTGGTCATTACTTTTTAATTGAACTAAATATACACCAGAATTTAAGTTTGCTAAAGAAAACGTCTGTTTTTTTAATCGTGATGCTTCCGATGTGATGACTTTGTTTCCTAAAATATTGTAGATTTCTACAGATAATTCGTTCTGCGAATCGTTTGAAATTTCAACGTAATCCTTTGCAGGGTTTGGATATACGGCTACCGATTCGCTTAAACTTTTTTCACTTAGGCTTAGTAGTATGCTACAATTTGCTTGTGTAAATGGAGTCATGGTTCCAAAATCCCAAAATTGATTGAATTGTAAGCAGTAGAATAAAACTCTATCATATTCAGAAATATTATCTCCTTGCGGAATTGAAATGGTAAAGCTTTTTGCACCATTTTGATTTAGACTTCCAATGGCTCCAACTAAGCCAAATTGAATAGCATCTAGATCGGCAATTAGTGAGCCAGCCAATTGTGTGTCAGACAAACCATTAGATTTTACAAAATAGGCTCTAATGTCCGGACCTGGCGCTGTCATGAAGTTAGCAGCTAAGTCTAACGTAACTGTATTGTTTGTGTTGAGTGTTACAGAAACATCGCCGCTAATGTTATATGTAAGAATGGTAGTATTGTTACCAAATCCTGAGACCATTTCTGTGCATTGGGCATTGATTTGCAGTGCACCGAATGTGGCGCATAAAATTGCGAGTAATTTTGTTTTCATAGTTAGCTTTTTGTGAACGTATTCTTAGGATGAATAGCGTTGCTAGTTATAGTAAATAGTTTTTAAAAGCCTCGTATGGTTCTAAATCTTCAGCGTGGTCAATATCGTTTAGTGTTTCTAGAAGATGAATGCTTTGGTTATCCAAATCGTTCAAGGTGTCTGCTAATACTGTTTCTATTCCCCAAGCTTTGGGAGCAAATGCTTTTTTGTGTAGGGTTTTCATCCCTAGTAAGTAATAACCGCCATCCTTTGCAGGACCAATAACAACGTCATTACGGTGTAAAGCTTCTATTGCTTCTTCAATGTGTTTGGGTTGCAGATCGTATAAATCACTTCCAATAATAATTACTTTTTCATAGTTATTTTGGAAAGCATCTTTAAATGCATTTAGCATACGTTCTCCTAGATCGTTACCGAATTGTGCCTTCTTCTGATAGGAATCATCGGACCATATATCGTTTTGTCGAACAGAAACGGAATACCATACACATTTGTCTACGTTTATTTTTTGAAGCACATTTTCTGTATGTTCTAAAAGCTTGATATACACTTCTAATGCGGCTTTTTCGCCAATGCCTTTTGCCAAGCGACTTTTCACTTTTCCCAATTCGGGATTTCGTGTAAACGTCATGAGTAACGTTTTGCTTTGATGCATGCTTACGATTTGTCTTTTTTGGATTTTTTCTTGTCGAAAATTTTCACGCCTTTTTTCAGCCAAATGCTCCAGTCTTCATTGAAGGTGTGAATGTTTTCGGTGGTTTCTCCTTTGTTGTCTACAACCGTTTGATCTTGATTTTTCCATTCAAAAATTCCGCCATAGAGGTTGTATACGTTTTTGTAGCCTGCTTTTTGCAGTTTTTCGCCAACATCTTCTGAGCGAATTCCTAAAGAACAGTAGACCACAATTGGCGTGTTTTTGTCTTTTGGGAGTAGCTTTTTTACTTTTTTAAGTTTGAACTGATCATAGCCAACGCAAAGCGCATTTTCAATATGACTCGTTTCATATTCTACTTTTTCACGACTGTCTAAGAGCACCATATTTTCCTTTTGAAGCAACTCTGAAACCGTAATGTAGGGAACACTTTCTTTATTTTCTTTTTGTAAAAGACTGTCAAGTGCTGTTTGTCCATTCGCGAAAGCGAAACATAAAAAAGTAATGATGTAAAGAATGTGTTTCATAGTTTAATTTTAATTAAATTCTTTCATAAAAAAATTCAAAATATCCCAACAGTCACTGGTTATATAACTTAATTTATGTATTTCCGTTTTTTGTCACATAACTATTGGTCGCCCTGAACTTGATTCAGGGTCTCATCACTATAATGTTTATTATTAGCTGTGTGTGATTCTGAATCAAGTTCAGAATGACGTGCTTTGTCCCTTTATGACACTTAACGGACATTCAACTTATTTACTTATTTTACGCAACTGTTCCTTGGCAGCTACTTCCTGCGCCAGCTGTACAGCCATAACAATGTTGTGAGATGATGATGTTTCTGTTTTGTAATAGTTCTTCGTTATATTCTGAAATGTGTTTTACTTTACTGGCTACTTTTAAATCGAGCATTTGATTAAAATCACAATCGTAT
>CAZHSA010000101.1:0-11066 GCA_964535135.1 uncultured Kordia sp. | reverse complement strand
ACCTTCGGGTTATGAGCCCGACGAGCTACCTACTGCTCTATCCCGCGATATTGGACTGCAAATATACAATCATTTTTTATTCTGCCAACAAAAAAGTAAACTTTTTTATTGTTCTATGTTTTGCGCATCAAATACCACGATTTCTCCATCTTCAGTTTGTGCGTAAATTTCTATCGGATTGCAGCAAACTTCACAGTCTTCAATGTATTTTTGCTCGCGCACCGAAGTGTCAATCAACATGGAAATTTCCTCCCAACAGTAGGGACATTGAAAAAAATATTCGTTCATTTTACAAAAATACGACTTTACAATTGGGATTCCAATGCTTCCATTTCCTCTTGAATGGCTTCCCAATCTTCCATCAACGTTTCCAAGGTTTTCTTTTTTCCTTGGTAGTTGTCAAAGAAATCTGGCTGCGCAATGGTTTCTTCGTAATTAACCGCCAATTCCATGTCGATATCCTTGATTTCTTTTTCTAAATCGGAAATAGCACGCTCTACTTTGTTGAGTTTGTTATTGAGCGATTTTAGCTTTTTTTGCGATTCGTATGATTGCTTTGGCACTTCTTCCTTTACCGTTTCTTGCTTTACAACCGTTCGCTTTTCCACTTCACGCAAATCAGCCACTTTTCGTTCTTCCAAGTAATAATTGATATCACCTAAATATTCTTTAAGTCTACGATCTTTAAATTCATACACTTTATTGGTGAGTCCTTGCAAAAAGTCACGATCGTGCGACACAAGAATCAACGTGCCTTCAAAGTTTTGCAATGCTTTTTTGAGTACATTTTTCGATTTGATGTCCAAGTGATTTGTCGGTTCATCCATCACCAACACATTAAACGGCTGTAAGAGCATTTTGCACAATGCCAAACGATTTCGTTCACCTCCAGAAAGGACTTTTACCTTTTTATCTACTTCTTCTCCGCGAAACAAAAAAGCTCCGAGCATGTCGCGCACTTTGGGACGCGTTTTTTCGTCAGCAGCTTCAATCATAGTTTCTTCTACCGTAAGGTTGCCTTCTAAATATTCTGCCTGATTTTGCGCAAAGTATCCAATTTGAACGTTATGACCGAGTTCTAATGTTCCGTCATGCGAGATTTCATTCACAATGATTTTAGCCAAAGTCGATTTTCCTTGTCCATTCTGCCCAACAAACGCAATTTTACTGCTTCGCTCCACAAATAAGTCAATGTTTGAAAGTACTTGCTTCTCACCATAGTTTTTAGAGATATTTTCTCCTTCTAAAACCACTTTTCCTGGTTGAACCGACAGTGGAAATTGAATTGCCATGACAGCATTGTCATCTTCATCAACTTCTATACGATCAATTTTTTCGAGCTTTTTGATGAGCGATTGCGCCATGGAGGCTTTGGAGGCTTTGGCGCGGAATTTTTCAATAAGTTTTTCCGTATGCTGAATGTGCTTCTCCTGATTTTTCTGAGTCGCCAATTGCTGCTCACGAATTTCTTCACGTAATATCAGATATTTTGAGTACGGTTTGTTGTAATCGTAAATGCGTCCTAAAGAAATTTCAATGGTTCTGTTGGTCACGTTATCTAAAAACATTTTATCATGCGACACAATGATGACAACGCCAGGGAACGTTTTTAAGAACTGTTCTAACCAAATGATAGATTCTATATCCAAATGGTTTGTAGGCTCATCTAAAAGTAAGATATCGTTTTTTTGCAGTAAGAGTTTGGCCAATTCAATTCGCATGCGCCAACCACCTGAAAAAGTATCTGTTTTTTTGTCAAAATCTTCACGCTTGAAACCCAAACCTTGCAATACACGTTCGGTATCGCCTTTGTAATTGTATCCGCCCAATATTTCGTAGCGCGTTGTACATTCACTTAAGTCTACAATGAGTTGATTGTACGATTCGCTATCATAATCCGTACGTTCAGACAGTTGGTGATTTATTTGATCGATCTTAAGTTCAAGTGCTCTAATTTCCTTAAAAGCTTCGTAGCTTTCCTCCAAAACCGTTCGTCCTTGCGTGAATTCAATATCCTGCTTTAAAAAACCAATTTCCACATCCTTATCTGTGGCAATTTCGCCTTCATCAGGTTCATTTTCTTTTGCAAGAATTTTTAACAACGTAGATTTTCCTGCGCCATTTTTTCCAATCAATCCGACACTGTCACCCGCGTTGAGTCGGAATGCAATATCTTTAAATAGATACGTTCCGCCAAAAGCGACAGCTATATTGTGAATATTTATCATGTGTGTGACAAAAGTTACCGTTTTTATAAAATGTATGCCTTATTTTTGTGAGGAATTAAGACAGGCTTTTAATATATTCTACAAATGTTAAAAAAAGGAACGAAATTAAATAGTATTTTAACGGGAAGTTGTCCAAAATGCCAAAACGAAAGTATGTATTTGGTAAAAAATCCGTACAGAGTGAGCAAGGTGTTAAAGATGCACGAAACTTGTTCGCATTGTGGCACACGTTATAAAATTGAACCTTCTTTTTTTTACGGCGCTATGTATGTTAGTTATGGTGTCGGAATTGCGTTTGCAGTGGCAGCTTTTATCAGTACACGTTATTTTTTAGGTATTGACGATTTGTTGATTTCCTTTTTTGCTATTATGGGAACGTTGATTGGTTTTATGCCCATCATTATGCGACTTTCAAGAAATATTTGGATCAATCTTTTTATGTCTTATGATCAAGAGAAAGATTTGAAACGACGCTGATTTAGTAGTGAGCGGTTAGTATTGAGTATTGAGTATTGAGAAGTTTCAAAAAGAAAACCAACTCAACATAATTCATACAAAATATAGATTCAAACTAAAGTGACAAGAAAAGTAATACTACTAATGTAACAAAGCTACTATTTTGTTTTATTTTTACGATGAGAATGCTGCGCTCTTCGTTGCTCATCTAATGCTTTTGCAACACTTTTTCGGTATCTTTTTTCAAAACGTTGAATATTGATTTCACTAGGCAATTCCTCTTGATGCGTAAGATGGTTGTACAGCTGTTTGGCAACGGTTGGACCTATCATTACACCGCGCGTTCCTAAACCGTTTAAAACGGCTAATTGCGTATGTTTTGGATGTGTTCCTACCAACGGTCTTCTATCCGCAACGGTTGGTCGTATGCCCGCAACTTGATCTATGATTTCATATTCACATTGAATGACATTAGCTAATTTTTCTTCTAATTCTTTTTTGGCTTCTGCTGTAGGAAGATGGGTTTTGTCTTCCCAATTATAAGTTGCACCTACAGTATAGATATCATTTCCTTGCGGGATGAGAAACACCGAAGATTTTAATACGTAGTTAATGTTTAATTGTGGTGCTTTTATGTATAACAATTCTCCTTTGGTCCCGTTGAGCGGTAAATAAGAAAAGTATGGATTTTGCTTTATACCGAAACCTTCACAAAACACAATATGCTTCGCTTGAAGGTTCTCATAGTGCACAGAAGCTTCTGCAATGCTTAGTTTTTCATAGTGAAAGCTTTCGTTTCGAACACAATTTTTCGTTTGTAGATACTCGCTATAGGCTTTTAGTAATTTCTCAGTAAAAACTCTGCCTGTTTCGTTTACACTTCCCAATCCGTATGGCGCATTGATAGCTTTGTTTGTATTGGTAACTAAGTTTGTATCTAAATATTTTGATAGTTTAGGTTTGTCAGATGCTTCAAACCATAGGTTTTGCTCTTCTACAGCAGCAAATCGTCGTAGCACTTGAATTTTTTCATCAAACTGAACTTGTAGTTTTTCTTCTAAGGCTTCATAAAAAGGCAAGGCAACAGCAAGTTGATCATCAGCATTCCAAACTGGTGTAAATCGTTTCAAGATCACAGGATTGTACAATCCGCCCGCTACAGTGGAAGATTTTTGCGAGTTGTCTTCAAACACAACAAATTCTTTTCCGGCAGCTTCCAATTCTTCACAAAAAGCAATTCCCGCTAAGCCCAATCCAACAACTATATAATCTATCATAGTGCAAAAATAAAAAACGCCCACTAAATAGTGAGCGTTTTTGATATTGTTATGTTATGAATTTTAATAATTCCACATGTCTTGTTCTCTTCCTCTGATTTTTTCTTTGATTCGTTCAGATTCCAATAACTGCATGAGTGAGTTATCTTTTACATATTCCATGACACGTCGATCGCCTTGTACATTTTCCTCTTTATAGATGATTCCGTTAAAGCGACGTGCGTTTAACAAGTGATCAAATGAAAGTGGTACAGCGGCATTACGATCATTGAAGGCTTTGGATTCATGCAGAATTTCTCTCGCATCTGGATAAAATACCCAGAACAATTCGATTAAATCTTGCTGTCCGTCCAAGTCAACAAACTGTGCTTCTGGCGATACTGGTGCAATTCCTAATAAACGGTATTTTAGCTCACCTTGACGCTTGTCAAAATACCAAACACCTTTTACGTGATATGCTTCAATATCAGCAGCAGTTAATTCTCTTACTTCAATAAATTCGTCAGAAAGTTTTTCACCTCGGTTCAATTGGTCAAATCCTTCTGGCAATGTATCAACTTTCTTCAAACTTGCTTGAATATCCTTTAACGTACGTGTTTCTGTAAAGTTTCCGTCTACATAGATCTTTTCGATTTTGTTAGACTTAATATTCTTCATAAGAACGTCATACAATGAACGTCTATCCGAGCGCATTCCAACTGAATCAATTGGATAGTATAAAGGAAAGTTTACTCTTTCGTCAAGATCAATAATTTCCCAAGTTGTAGCAGACCAAAGAATATCTCTGTCGTCTACATAACCATATGGCAATGGACCATCATTGTCTGCTTTTTTCTGCGCATCCGTTTTTACTCCAATTTCACTTGGATCTTTAGCATTCAATAGATTTGCTTGCGCAAACATTGATGCTGATAGCAGCATAGTAAATGCAATTGTAAATAAACCTTTCCAATTCATAACAAATAGTTTAATAATTTTAGTTTGTAATTTCAATAATTACTGGCGATACTTTCTTAATAAGCGGTCCTGAACTTTTTGCTTTGATATTAAGAATTTGTACTGTTTGTCCTCTTTTTGCTCTAGTTAAAGCGTTTTTAGCTCTTTGATCTAATTTACCTCCTTTAACCGTGATTGTTGGCTGTCCAGGAACTTTAAAGTCGAATTGAGTAACTCGCAATGGTAAGTCGAAATCAAAGTCTTCAAAGATTGCTTTTACAGTTCCTTTTGCAATACCTGCTTTCGACATTTTTTGAGCTCCTGAAAGACCTCTAAATTGTCCTGTTGGTGCAGGAATTTCTTTAATTCTGAATGTTTTACTATCGCTAGTTGGCTTCCCATCGTCAAGCGTAGCAGTAACTTTAATTGTTACATCTGTTCCACCTTGAGGCTTCATGTTGTATGCTCCACCTTTAATTTGTCTTAATCCTGGCGCACTCGCTCTTACTTTGTTATCAGGTACACCTGCAAATGAAATTGTCATTGGGTTGTCTACACCACGGTATACTACGTTCATTTTATCAGCAGAAATTGTAGCTGAGTTTGGACGTGGTACAACTACATAGTTTCCTTTGATAGGAATTTCAAGTGGCTTCCCATCTTCCATGAAAGTAAATTTACCATCTATATCATGCTCACCAACATTGCCAACATTAAAGTCTAATGTAGCAGCTCCAGTTTCATCAATAGCTTCGCTTAAGTTAATTTCTTTCCCTTGAACAACAAGTTTTGTTGGTGGAACTTTAGCATATTTACCAATTACAACTTTTCCTTGAAACTTTTCTCCTGCGAAGAAAGCTGATTTATCAGAAAGGATGATTGCTTGGTATTTGTTTAAAGAAACTGCCTCAGTTAGCACATTTCCTAAGAATAAGTTCATCATGTTTGCTTCAGTTACCTTTACATCATTCTGCATTGCAGTTAATTTTGTGTAGGATGCAATTGCTGGGAAACCTTGGAAGTGATAATCTAACCAATCGATTTCTTTACCATCTTTGTTTTCAACTTTTCCAGTGTAGAACAATTCTTCAAAACTACCTAAGGCTTTTTGATATTTTACATCTGTTCCTAAGATGTCTTTGATTCTTGCTTTATACGCTTCGATATTACTCATTACTTCTTGACCTTTTTTAGTCAATCTGTCACCAGTAAACCAAGCTTCATCAAGAAGAGAAGTTTTGTCCATAGCTTCAAAAGGAAGTTTTCCTTTATCGTCTAATTCATACTTTCCTTTCTTAATTAAATCTTTCTTTAACTCTTCTAAGTAGTTATAAAAATTATCTGAAGCTACACTTACTTCTTTAGCTTTTGCCGCTGGAATCATAAATTCCTCTGGCTTTTCTTCACCTTTCTTTTGTAAGTCATCTAAAAGAGCTGTATTTCTTTCAGTAGTAGCAACATTTGCTCTTTCAAACTTAGCTTCCATCAATCCGAAAGCCGAGAGTACTTCTTTTGACATTTGCATCGCCATCATTGCGATGAAAACCAAGTACATTAGGTTAATCATTTTCTGCCTTGCAGATACTTTTCCTCCTGCCATTTCTAATTAGTTTTTTTGTTAAATTTTGTTGAATTAAATTATAAGTAACTAATTAGTTCTTGTTCATTGCAGATAACATTCCTCCGTATACACCATTTAATGATGATAAGTTAGATGCTAATGATTGCATTTGATCTTTCAACTTCGCAGCATTTTCAGCAGCTTCTTCGTTGATTGTTGCTTGACGATTAGCGCTTTCCATTTGTACTTTGTAAAGGCTATTTAAAGATTCCATTTGCGCTGCCGCTAATGACATTTCTTCACTGTACTTTTTAGTAGATGCAATTGCGTCTACCGTTGGAGAGATGCTTTTTGCAGCTCCTTCAAAGTTACGGATACTATCTCCTAGGCTACTCATTAATTCGCCATCAATTCTAGCGTCTTTCAATAAGCCATCTAATTTTTTAGATAATAATCCTTCAGCGTCAGTTGCTTCTTCTTTTTTAGCTTTAGCTTTAGCTGATCCTCCTGATAATTCAGGGTATACTAATGACCAATCCAACTCGTCAGATTGTCTCTCAAATGCTGAATATGTAAATACAAGTGCTTCTACAATCATTCCGATAGTTAAAATTTCACTTCCGTAAGGCCAATGCTGAATTTTAAATAATGCTCCTACAATTACAATTGCCGCTCCAAGTCCATATACCATGTTCGTTAGCGTGATCTTGCCATTCTTTGCCATAATAATCTAGTTTTTAGTTTAGTGTTTAGTTAATAAATTTAAGTGTTGGGTTAACCGTGGTTTATTTTAAATATTACGATTTCTTAATTTTTCACTGTTCCGATAACATCAGTTCCCATGTAGCTTTGTACAGTTCTGAAACCAATATAACTTCTAGCTGAATCCTTGTATTCGAAGTCTCTTGTACTTACTTGTAAGAAGTACTCCACATCTTTCCAAGAACCTCCACGAATTACTTTACGCTTGTTCAAAGTGTCATTTACGTTTGGACTCATTGTAGACATGTATTCATAAGAACTTGGATCGTAAGACGATGCTGTCCACTCAGCTACGTTTCCAGCCATGTTATACAAGTTGAAGTCATTTGGCTCAAATGCATCTCCTTCAACCGTATATAGCGCTTGATCTGCTGCATAGTTTCCACGTAAAGGTTTGAAGTTGGCTAAGAAACAACCTCTATCGTTCATTGTGTAAGGTCCACCCCAAGGATATGTTGCTCCTTCGAGTCCGCCTCTTGCTGCGTATTCCCATTCTGCTTCAGATGGCAATCTGAATTTGTTGATTAGGTGACGCTTTCTTTCTTTTCTGTAGATATTTTTCTTCAACGTTCTCCACTCACAGAATGCTTTAGCCTGTTTCCACGTTACACCAACTACTGGATAGTCGTTATATGCATCGTGCCAGAAATAGTCATTGTGCATTGGTTCGTTGTATGAGTATTCGAAGTCTCTAATCCAAACTGTAGTATCAGGATAAATTTCTAAGTTTTCTCTTTTGATGAATTTAGAACGATCCATTCCTTTGTTTTTTGCAGCACTCTGAATGTCCATCCACGTGTATTGGAAACGAACTTTCGTCCAGTTGATCGTACGCTGACCATTGTACGATTCAGATTCTTTAAGTAACATGGAATCCATTACTTCTGCATAAAACTCATCAGGGATTTCAGAGTAGTCCCAAACTAGTTCTTCGTCTCTGTTTAACCTTCTTCCTTCGTACCCTGTAGCTCCAAGTCCAACGTAGTTTTCTAAGTTGTATTTTTCCCAAGCTGTCAAATCGGTAGTATCCGCATCTTTAAATGCATATTTTGCAATTCCATCTTCGTTCGGATCAGTTTTGTCTTCTTCATCCGCTAAAATTGCAAGCTTTGTTCTGATAACTGAGTCACGAACCCAGTATACAAATTCTCTATATTCACTATTCGTAATTTCAGTTTCATCCATATAGAATGATGGAACTGTTACAGTTTTAGTAGGTGCGTTTTTTGTTTGAGCAATGTCATCATCTGACTTACCCATGATAAAAGAACCACCTGGAACTAGCGTCATACCATACGGTTTTTCAGGGTGCCATTTTTTACCTTTGACACCAACTAGCTCACCTCTGTCTTTAGAACCACAGCTATAAAGAAATGCTAAAACGGCTGTTAATACAACAATCTTTTTCATACGGAATTATTGAGGTTAATACGTTTTTTATAGATTTTAAGGGCGTAAACCTATCTATTTATTTTTAAAAAAACAATTTTTTATTCTAAAAACTAATGGTTTTAAATTGCTTTTTCTAAATATCAATTTAAGGTTTTCTTAACACGCTTATTTAATTTATACTCTTTTTATACGCCATCCACCATCTTTCAGGGATTATTTGATTGCATGCATTCAGATAATCTTGGTGTGTGCAAGGTAATAACGTATGTCTTTTTAATTTATTATTCAAACTTGAAATAAATGGTATTTCTATCCACCATCTTTCTGTTTTATTGCTTTTGTAAAAAATCATCTCTTCTACATCATTGGGCACAATATACTTCAAATACTCGTCTTTAGAAGCAAAAGGATAATCTTTAACACGATAATTGACTCCTTCAATGAAGTACCAAATCATTTGTGCCGCCAACATCGCCGTAATTTCCTCATCTTTTGAGTTTTTATATTCAAAGATACCAAAAGAAGATACTTTATCACTAATTCCTGCATACCGACTGATAGCACAGATTTCTTTTCCGTCCAAACCATTAGGCGATGTACTTTGGTTTCCGCTCATTTCAGAAGCTTTTACCGCAGATAAATCTATTCCGACAATATCGGCATCACGTGTAATAGGTTCTACAATGCTTATGTCGTTTGACACTTGCCCTAAACGATACGCATCAAAGAATAGCTTTTGCATTAAATCAATTTCTTCTTGCGCATTGAAATAGGTTTGATATCCAATGTTACTGTAGTTAAATAAATTGTGTGGCGCTTCTGTAATGATTTTTCCCATGTAGGAATGATTGCTTACAGATTGTGTAATCGCTCCAAAATCAAATTTACTATCTACATTTACAATATTAACGGTTTGTTCTAAATTGTCATACGCACGATACATGGCGTACATTAAATCTTGACTTCCTCCTAAAATGATAGGAATGATGTTTTTTTTGAGCAACGGTTCCATGATGGTTTTCAGTGCTGCATATGTATCATCGACCGTAGCTCCTTTTTGAAGGTTGCCCAAGTCTACAATTTGATGACTCCAGTTGCCTGGATATAAACCGTACAACGCTTTCCGAATTTCTAGCAAATCTAAGTCTTCACCTAAATAATTGATGTCGTTTCGATTTTCCAACACTGCAATTATGGCAAATTTTGCTTCTGCAACCGCTTCAGGAATGCCATTTTTAGACGTATGAATGTGTATTTGGTTTCCTAACGTTTGTTTGGGCAACAGTTCATTATGAGCCATCAATAAATCATTGACTGGCGATAAAAATTCGAACTCCATTATTTTTTAGCTTTTGCTTTTGGTTTCGCCTTTGCTTTTGCTTTTGTTTTTTTCTTTGGGGTTTTTGCTTCAATCATTTTTTGAACTTCTTCAAGCGTCAATTTGGTAGCGTCGACCGTTTTTGGAAGTTCTATCTTTATTTTACCCTTGATGACATTGCTTCTTCCCCAACGCGCTTTTTCGACACGAATTCCTTCTTCTTCCCAGTTATGGATAATTTTATCGCGCTCTTTTTGCTTTTTATCTTCTATCAATTCTTCAATATCCGCTTGCGAAAGATTGTCGAAATCGTATTTTTTATTCACATTGATGAAGATGCTATTCCATTTTAAGAAAGGTCCAAAACGTCCAACTCCTTTAGTAACATCATGTCCTTCATATTGTGCAATTGGCGCATCCGCTTTTTCACGCGCAACAATTAATTCCATTGCTCTATCCATTTCCACACTTAGTGGATCTTCTCCTTTATCAAGCGAAATGAATTTTTTACCAAATTTTACATACGGACCATAACGTCCGTTGTTTACCTCAACCGTTTCACCTTTGTATTCTCCCAACGTTTTTGGCAATTGAAACAAGTCCATCGCTTCTTCATACGTAATCGTATTTAGTTGTTGATCTGGACTAAGACTCGCAAATTTTGGTTTTTCATCATCGTCAACCGTTCCAACTTGCACCATTGGTCCAAATTTTCCGAGTCGCACACTTACTTGTTTGCCCGTTTCCGGATCGGTTCCTAAGATGCGTTCTCCTGATTCGCGTTCGGCATTTTCTTTAACGTCTTCTACTTTTGGATGGAAATCTTTGTAGAAGTCTTTCATCATGTCTTTCCACTTTTCGTTTCCAGATGCAATGTCGTCAAAGTCCTGCTCTACTTTTGCGGTGAAGTTGTAATCTAAGATCGAAGCAAAATTTTTCACCAAGAAATCATTTACAATCATTCCAATATCTGTTGGCACGAGTTTTCCTTTGTCCGAACCTACTTTTTCCGTGAGTTCTTTTTCTATGATTTTATCACCTTTTAAGGTAAGTTGTTCGTATTGTCTTTCTACACCTTCAACCGTTCCTTTTTCAATGTATCCTCTGTTTTGAATGGTAGAAATTGTTGGCGCATA
>CAZHSA010000100.1:0-11191 GCA_964535135.1 uncultured Kordia sp. | reverse complement strand
ATTTGGTCGCATGTATTCCTTTTGATCGGTTTTGGTCAACTCTTCTACATATTCTATCAACTCATGTTTATTGTTTCGCCATGTAAAGTACGTATACGATTGTGTGTAGCCTTGTTTTGCCAATTGCTGCATCACTTTGGGTTTGGTAAACGCTTCCGCGAGAAAGAGCACATCTGGATGTTTCTTTTTTACTTCAGCAATTACCCAATTCCAGAAATAATATGGTTTTGTGTGCGGATTGTCTACTCGGAATACGTTTACGCCGCAATCAATCCAAACGAAAAGCGTATCTAAACATTCATTCCATAAATTTTTATAGTCTTCACTTTCCCAATAAATTGGCAGAATGTCTTGGTATTTTTTTGGTGGATTTTCTGCATATTGCACCGTTCCGTCTGGACGCCATTTAAACCAATCTGGATGCAACGTTACCCACGGATGATCGGGCGCGGCTTGTAAGGCATAATCCATCGCAATTTCTATTCCTTGCTCTTTAGCTTTTGCAACTAGGGATTTAAAATCGTCCATAGTTCCCAATTCTGGGTGAATGTCTTTGTGTCCTCCATGCTTAGAACCAATTCCCCAAGCAGAACCTACATCGCCTTTTTTGGCTTCTGTTGTGTTGTTTTTTCCTTTACGATTGACTTCTCCAATTGGGTGAATTGGCGGAAAGTACAACGTATCAAATCCCATGTTTGCAACTCTTGGTAATAAGCGTTCGCAATCTTTGAATGTTCCGTGTGTTCCTTCCGTTTCCGAAGTAGAACGTGGAAAAAATTCGTACCACGTACTGAATTGTGCTTTTTTACGATCGACATAAATTTGCAAATCGTGCGATTCGTTTGCTAAATGCTTTGCTGGATATTTTAAGAAGATATTGTGCAAACGTGCGCTTTTGGCTTCCACAATGGCTTTGTCATATTGAGATGCATCTTGAAATGCTTCTATACACTCACTTAAATAGTCTTTTTCTGCTTTTGTTGCTTTTTTGCGTAATGGTTTTAGCAATTCGGCACCTTCTAACAGTTCTGAAATAATGTGTTGATTGTCGTCAATTTTACGTTCAGCGCCATGTTGCCAATTTAATCCATAATCAACCCAACCTTGCACTTTATACGTATAAAAACCTTGTTTCTCTACCACAAAAGAAGCTTGCCATTCGTCGTTTCCGACATCATGCATGCGTGCTTCTTTCCATGTTTTAGCTTTTTCATGCTTGTACAACACGGAAGCTGCAATGACATCATGTCCGTCTACTAAGACATGTGCATCTACAGTAACGATTTCATTGACAATTCGTTTGATAAAGAATTCGCCACCATTCAATTGCGGTGAAATATGATCGATAACGACACGTTTTTGGTTTTGCATTTTTCGGAATAATTAGCGTTTTAAAATTCGAAATTACTAAAATTAGCGGCAATTTTCATAGTGTTTTCATGATTATCTTATTGATTTTAAAACTACAACGATTGCGTACTGATTATTAAACTGTTAAATGCTAAAAATTTGATTTTTTAAGTCCAAAATAGGTTGGCAGAAAATGTCTAAAAATTGACTTGTAAAGTCAAAAAACACCCATCACATCTTTAGATCTTTGTTTCATCAAACAAATAAACTATTTAAAAAATGAAAACAATTAATTTAAAAAATGCAGTATTAGCGGGTCTTTTAGTCTATATCATCGGGATTACATTCTTTATAGGTTCGTACTATGTGCCACTTATGGACGATCAAGAACTTCAATCGAATAGTATATTGGCTGTAGCTATCATTCCTGCAGCAATTTTAGGAGCTTTATTTTACTATCGTAACAACCATACAACGAATGGTCTAGCTTTAGGCTTTGTATTATTCCTTATTGCAGCAATTTTAGATGCACTCATTACAGTGCCTTTGTTTATTATTCCTGAAGGAGGAAATCATGTTGATTTTTTCACAAACCCTTGGTTTTGGCTGATTGGTGTAGAATATGTGCTTACTGTAGTTGTGTATCGTTACTTTAGAAAATAACGCATTGAAGAGCGTCGTTGTTTTTTGAATGCTTTCAATATCAAATAGCACTAAAATAGAAACCAACTATTTTTAATCGTTTGCTATTCAATTCTGAAAAGCCACCTTTTTTTTACGATTACAAAATTCATTTTCAACAAATTATTCATTCTTTTTATATTCACTACATTAGGAGTGTAAATCCTGCCTTAATCTGTTAGCATTACTATAAATGATTGAAAATTCAACGCAAAGAATCCTACAGTTTTTAAAAAACGACACCAATTATGCACTTTTAATCAAGGGAAAAAGCGGTATTGGAAAATCGCATTATGTTAAAAACAAGCTATTCCCTATTGTTCGTAAAACGCGCGTATCAACTGCTACCGGCGATGAAAAGTTGTATCCTGTGTTCATTTCGCTTT
Organism: uncultured Kordia sp.; assembly: GCA_964535135.1. Lineage (GTDB taxonomy): Bacteria > Bacteroidota > Bacteroidia > Flavobacteriales > Flavobacteriaceae > Kordia. Next base: position 8,774 of record CAZHSA010000100.1, on the reverse strand, counting down.
ACGGACTTAAAAGTATTGAAGCCATTACAAAACAATTATTTTTAGAGTTGGCACCGCTTTTAAAAAGCCAAAATGTGACTATTGCTTCTGATATGAAAGCGTTCCTCACCAACGTATTTTCTACAATAACTGTTGAACAGATTTTACAGCAAGAACAGTTACTTAATGAGTTCCCGACATTTTATAAAAACACTTCTTTTGTTACGAAAGTTATACGATTTTTGAAAACCTTATTTTCTAAAAATAAAAAAACTTCATCCACCACGGTTAAATTACTTATTTGTTTTGATGATTTTAATCGAACAAGTGATGCACTAGAGCACAAAGAGCTATTTGGTTTTGTGAGTACGATTCTTGAAAATACTAATAGTAAAGTACTTCTTGTAGAAACGGAAGGTACATTGACCAAAGCTACACCTGATTTTTTATTAATGAGGGAAACAATTATTGGAGACGTACTAAAATTCCAAAATAATGTTGCCTTAGCTTACGAAGAAATTAGTACAAAAACGTATCAAAAGCAATCACCAAGTTATTTTGATTTTTTACAGCAACGCAGTCAAGATGTTGTTTCCAAAATTGAAACAAACCATAGTAATTTAAGAACGCTGATCTTCTTTTTGGAACGTTATGAACTAGTGTTTACCACGATACAAGACATCCTAAAAAAACATGAAAGACCAGCACTTTCAACGGCAGCATACTTTGACAGAACATTCAATTATGCACTATCGCTTGCAATAGAATTTAAAATGGGCGGATTGACACCTAGAGTTATTTATGTTTTAAAACATGGAAACGATGCGCATAGTTTTGAGAACGATCCGCTTTTTGATAAAGATCCACTTTTTGATAAATTAACAGCAGAAGAAACTGAAATTTATGAAGAGATAGCGTTATATAGGAAAAACTCGGAAGAACGATATTTTCAAAATATACAATACCAACCAATAGCTTCTTTTGACTCAATATTTGATTATATCGTAGGCTATACTGCATCTATTAATGAAAAAAAATTAGCGAACGAATTGAAACCGTACAGCGTTGTTGAAAAGTATCCACTTTTTAATCCGCTTTTTGAAGTTAAAGTTTTGAATATGTCGCCATCAGAAATTGACCATTTCATTGATGAAATGTTGAATTTGGTAGACAATGCCGCTTTTCATCTCAGCGAATATACACATGTCTTTAAGGTTGTAAATAGGTTTTTTTATACCAAAACGCGCATTGAACCGCTATTGGAAAATGAAGAAGACGAATATGAATATATGGTAAAAGAAATACCAAGTACACTTGTAAAACGATTTAAAAACGGAATTGATGCCTGGAAAGCAAAGTACAATCCTTTGGCGCATCCTGAATTTGACGTACATCTTGGGGAAAGCGGAATAGATTCTTTTTCTTTGGATAAACTTTACTCCAGAAATCCTTTTAAAGATGACGATCAGTATGTATCCAGCCTTGAATTCAATGAGAGTTTAGATACAGCATTTTCCAAAAATTTACAAGAAATTACGATGCACTGCCAAGAAGTATTTCGTGATATTAAAGCACAGTATGAAACGCACCAAGTTACACTTCTTCGTGAATTGTATCAAAAAGACATGATGGCTTTTATAGAGAAAATGAATGATCCCACTACATCTTTGAAGTTTTATCCTGTATACGCTAAGTTTGATTTTAAAGAATTTTTAGCCGTATTTAGAAAAGCTACAAACGCACAATTAGCAACATTTGGACTTCATTTACAACAACGCTACTCAATAGGACAAGGTGATGATCACATACAGATTCTAGGTGCTGAAAAATCTTTTTTCTCCTCGCTGCGAGAAAAACTACTTCAAGAAATAGAGAAATTTGAAAATCCATTATTCTCAGATTTTGATGAAATTGTCCTACGATCTTTACTTAAAAAAGTGAGCAATGTCCTTAGGATACTAAACTAAAACAACGTACAAAATGAAAAAAGAGTTACTAATCATCCTTCTATTTTCACTATTCGTAACCTACAGCTGTAGCAACCATGAAGTGAAAACTGAATACGCAGCAACACTATTGATGGACAGTGCGTATTTGGCAAGCGCAAAAAACCGAATTCAAAATAACGATCCAACATTAAAATTTGCTTTTGACCGACTGATGAAAGAGGCTGATAAAGCACTAAAAGAAGGACCATTTTCGGTAACTGATAAAGAAAAACTTCCGCCAAGCGGCAATAAACATGACTACGCTAGTTACAGTCGTTATTGGTGGCCAGATGCAACGAAACCTGATGGATTGCCTTATATTTGGCGTGATGGAGAAACCAATCCAGATAGCCAAAGTCTACAATATTCCGATAGACAAAGAATTGGCGCTTTTGGACGAAACACCGAAACCTTAGCACTTGCTTATTACCTTACGGGAAATGAAAAATATGCTAAAAAAGCTGCAGAGCTACTTCGTGTTTGGTTTTTAAATGAAGAAACTAAGATGAATCCGAATGTGAATCATTCTCAAATACGACTAGGGCATAACAACGGAACAAAATCGGGCGTGTTAGATGGTCGTTTAATGATACATGCTTTTGAAGGTGCATTACTCATTAAAGGCTCATCAGCACTAAGCGACACCGAACAAAAAGAATTAAAGCAGTGGGCAGCTATGTATTTTGAATGGCTCACAACGAGCGAATTGGCACTTAAGGAAGCCGATTCAAAGAACAATCACGGTTCGTTTTATGATGTACAAGCAATGTACTTTGCTTTGTATTCGGGTAATAAAGCGGCAGCGACTCAAATTGCACAAAGGTTTATTGAGAAACGTTTGTATGCACAAATTGAGCCCGATGGTGCAATGCCTAAAGAAATGGCGCGAACACGGCCACTTTTTTATAGCATTTATAACTTGCATGCCATGTTTGTTGTAGCACATCTTGCTCAAAAAGTTAATGTTGATATATGGAATGCAGGTGAAGAAACTTCGCGGTTAAAAACAGCACTCGATTATCTTGTTCCGTATGCAGATTCAAACAAACCTTGGCCACATCCTACGATTGGAGAAACGGATCGAATGAAATTATATAATATTCTGCAAATGGCTGACCGCGCTTATCCAAACCAAAATTATTTGGAAAAAGCTACTATTTTACCGTTAGAAAAGCGTAAAGTACTGCGTTCAAACATTGGATTGCCGCTGATTCGCTGATTTTTTGAGTTTACTCAAATATGCTACCTTTAAAGAAAAATAGACAACAATCGCCACGAATGAAAGTGAAAAGTATCATCCTGTTAATGACCGCTGTTTTTTTGATTTTGAGTGCTTGCTCAGAAAAAAAGAAACAAGAAAAAATCAACACGCACAAGAAAGTTTCTTATGAGCAAATTATAACTCCCACATATGAGTTGGAAAAACCTCAAGGAACTGCCAGCGCCGTATTGGTGTTGTTTGGTGGATATCCAGAAGTGGCTTCAGATATAAAGAGAGAATTCAATATTTTAAAAGCGGCGAAACAACATAACATCGCTGTAGTGTATAGTAATTATAATAAAAAGCTTTGGTTTGAAAACAACGAATTGGAGACACTCGCACAGCAATTGAATCAAATATTCACTACACATCATTTGGCAACTGACAATGTGTATTTTGGCGGATTTTCCAGTGGCGGCAATGTAGCCTTATTATTGGGAAACCATCTGACAGCTCCACAAAAAAAGTTAAAACCCAAAGGTGTTTTTATAGTAGATTCTCCGATAGATTTAGCGGTTTTGTATCAAAGTGCTGAAAAGAATGTGAAACGCAATTTTTCAGACGTTTCCGTACAAGAAGGTCGCTTTCTGCTTCAACTGTTAGGTGATCGTTTTGGCAATCCCGCGGAAGCGATTGAAACCTATGAAAAGTACGCCGTTTTTACTTCTGAAACGAATCATACCAATAATCTTTCTAACTTAAAAAATACCAAACTTAGATTCTATACAGAACCTGATACACTTTGGTGGCAAAAAGAACGCAAGGCGAGTTATGAACAAATGAATGCCTGCTACATAAAACAGCTCGCTCAAAAATTAACCGCAGAAAAATTTACGCATGTTGAATATATTCCCACCGAAAACAAAGGATATAGAGCCAATGGAGAGCGACATCCGCACAGTTGGTCAATTGTAGATGTAGCGGAACTCATAAAGTTTATGCTAATCGAATAATATCGTATGAAATTATCACATAAAGGGAAAGATTTGAAAATCCATTATTCTAAGATTTTAATGAAATCCCTTTACACTATGTGCATGGAGAAGTCAATACTATTCGAAGGATACTAAACAAAATTACATAGTAGAACGGCGTTTGTTTGCTTTTCATTCTATTAATGAAAAGCTAAAAAATTAGTTGTAATTATACATTTGAAAAAACGCCTAAAATGAAAAAATCGCTATATTTAAGAACAGGAGATTGAAAACAAAATGGATCAACAAGATACGTTTATCGAATATTTAAGCACATTTATGTCTTTATCTGATCGTTATACTGACGAATTAAAAAAACAGTTGAAGCATAAACAAGTAGCGAAAGGAACTATTTATTTTGATAGGAATACTTATTCAAAAAAGTTAAGCTTCCTCACTAAAGGAATTATGCGAATTTATGATATTGACGAATCTGGACATGAATGGAACAAAGTTTTTCTCTCGCCTCCCAGTTTGGTACTTGGCAATCCGAATCTAGAAGAAAAATCAACACATTACATCGAAACTATAAGTCCTTGTGAAGTATGGGAACTTCCGATAGATATCGTAAAAACTCACTTCCTAACATATCCAGAAACACGCGTATTACAAACAAAATTAATCCTACAGTTATTTGAGAAGAAATCTAAAAGAGAATATGATTTCCTTACTTTAAATGCGAAAGAACGGTATCTTAAATGCTTAGAAGAATACCGCCATATTATCCATGAAATTCCACAATTTCACATTGCCAGCTATCTTGGAATTACCACTACACAATTGTCAAGAATTAATGTTTCTCTTAAAAATCAACAAATGTAAATGACCGTGGAAGATTGAATTTTTAAATTTACTTTTTATAGTTTAATTTCAATCGTATGAAGTTTAAAACAGTTGTAGACACATCAAATAATCAATTCGTTATCATTGAGAAAAACGGAACATGGAAAAAAATTGATACAACAGTTACGTTAATGGAACTGTTGGATAAAAAAGAATCCGAATTTTCCAAATTCAAGTATACTGAAATTCAAGCGGAGAACTATCAGGATCAAATTCCCTTCCAGCCTGTTGCCTATCGTGATTTTATGCTTTATGAAAAACATGCTATTGATGCCGCAAGAGGTTTTGTGAAAAAGTATATGCCGCAGCTACTTCCCATAGTAACGGTTTATGAAAAAATACTTAGAAAGCCTTTTCCTAAGCTAAAACCTAAAAAGAGATTTTACAAACATCCTATCTATTATATGGGCAACCATTTGAATTTCATTTCTGAAGGCGATACCATCAGTATTCCATCGTATACAAAAGAAATGGATTATGAATTGGAACTGGCAGCCGTGATTACAAAACCATTAAAAAATGCTTCTATTGAAGAAGTCAATAGGGCAATTGGAGGCTTTTTAATTTTGAACGATTTTTCAGCGAGAGATATCCAATTAGAGGAAATGAAAAGTGGATTTGGCCCTATGAAAACAAAGAATTTTGGAAGCGCTATTTCATCAATAGTTACTGGAAAAGAAGCACTTATTCATAAAATTGATGACTTACAGGTTAAAGTTCGTATTAATTATAACACAATCGTAGAAAGTAACACAAAAGGTGCATTCTATTCTATACAAGAAGCTATTGCTTATGCCTCTTGGGAGGAACAATTGCATCCAGGAGAATTATTTGGTTCGGGCACGATACCAGGTTGTACAGGAATTGAAAATGGCGTGATGCTAAAAAAAGGAGATACAATAACACTCGAAATAGAAGGAATTGGTTCATTAACAAATAAAATTTATTAAATGAAAGAGTACGAAATCATCTTCAATGAAGCTATAAGAGGCATGGGTTTTGTTCCAAATAGTTTGCATAGAATGAGTGCCAAACCAAATATATTAGGTGCTTTTTCGCTGCTTTATGCCAACATCAAAGGATTTTCCAGTTCAGAAACTTCCGCTTGGACAGGAATTAAATTATTTATCAAAAACCTACGGTGGACATTGAAAGCTAAAAGGGAACGTCACTTAGAAGTCCCAACTTATTTAAAAGATTTAATTTCAAATGTAACAAGCAATGCTGCTGGCTGTAGGTATTGTCAGGCGCATACTGCACATACTGCGCATAAGAATGGAGTTGCTATTGAGAAAATTCAAAAGATTTGGGAATTCCAAACTTCTGAATTGTTTTCAGAAAAAGAACGCGCTGCACTCAACTTTGCATTGGCTGCGGGAAGTACTCCCAATCAAGTAACAACAGCGCATCATCAAGAGTTAGCTAAATTTTTTACAGAATCACAAATTATTGAAATCGTTTCAACTATTGCTATATTTGGTTTTTTAAACCGTTGGAATGATTCTATGGCTACAGAAATAGAAGACGCACCATTTCAATTTGCTAATACATATCTTTCTGAAAATTGGGAAGTGGGAAAACATCAAAAAAAATGAATCAAATAATAGACCTTTCTAAAACCATACAATACAATGCGGGCGATCCTTTTTTTATGAAGGTGAAAATTAAGCACAAAGCACATAAAAAAGCCAAATGGTTGGTTCGATTTTTGGGTTTACCATTTCGGTTATTTCCAAAAAAATTTACTGGTTGGGCTGATGATGAAATCAGAAAAATGGGCGTACATGCTACTACACACATAGATGCACCTTGGCATTATGCACCAACTTGTATGGGAAAACGGGCAAAAACTATTGATGAAATTCCTTTAGCATGGTGTTATGGTGAAGGCATTGTTATTGATATGAAACATAAAAAAGACTTTGATCCCATTACATCAAGCGATATTAAGGCATTTTTAGAAAAAGAAAAACTGTCTTTAATTCCCGATATGATTGTTCTTATTAAAACAGGGCGCGATACATTGATGGGCACAAAAGACTTCTTTTATAAAGGAACCGGAATGAGCGCTGAAGCAACAGAATGGCTTATAGCACAAGGTATAAAAGTGATGGGAATTGACCAATGGGGTTGGGATTTACCATTGCCGTATGTCATAAAAAAAGCTAAAGAAAGCAACAATGCTGAATTGTTTTGGGAAGCGCATTTGGTTGGTGTTGATCATGAATATTGTCATATGGAACAACTAACAAACTTAGACGCACTTCCTACGACGGGATTTAAAGTAGCGGCATTTCCACTAAAGATCAAAGGTGGCTCAGCGGCTCCAGCAAGAGTTGTAGCCATTCTGAATTAGAAAATAACATCTACAGTTTACAACCTACATAATCAATAGTTCTTTATACTAATTTTATAAAACTCGATAGCTACCGCATCGTGTGTTAGGCACAATATGACAACTCATTTACCATTGTAACAAAATTTCATATCATTCGTCAGGATAGAAATGTAAAAGACAATAGTATGAGACGAACAATGCTTATCAGTTCAATTTTATTTCTACTTCCTTTTATTTTGCTATTCACAAGATAACTCGAAAAAAACCATTGCGGAAATTGATGCTGTAGTTAAGAAATATGCAGAAAAGAATAATATTCCAACTATAAATATGGGAATAATTATTGGCGAAAACACTTACTTTATTAATAACGGTGTAAAAAACCGAAAATTGGGAATTGAGACTACCGAAAATTCAATATTTCAAATTGCTTCCGTTGGTAAATTACTAACCGGAATTATGATTAATGATTTGATAATTAAAGGTAAAATAAATGAAAATCAACCTATTACAAGTTATCTACCAGAAACATATTCAAAAAAAGTAAAAAATAAACTCAAGAATATAACCGTGAGAGATTTGCTTCATCACCAATCTGGACTTCCTCGACAGAGTAAAATAATCAAAAGAAAAAATGATGAACCGATTATTTACAATTATACTCAATTAGATTTTGAAAAAGACTTTAAAAAAATGAAAATTAAATCGAACGGCACTTTTAGTTATTCAAACTTCGGGTTCGCAGTTTTAGGATATATTGCAGAAAGAGTTACTAATTCAACTTTTGAGGACTTATTAAAAAATCTCTCAACTAATTATAATTTAGAGTTTACATCAGTTCAATGCAAAATAAGAGTTTATTAGTTACACCTTATAATGAGAATAACAGAAATACGGAAACTAAGAATTGGGAATTAGGAAAACTTACACTACCTTCTGGAATATACAGTTCAGTTTCCGATTTATCTAAACTCTTATTATCACAGCTAAAAGTTTACACCGAGAATGATGGAAAAGATAAATTATATCTAACAACCAATACAAGGGAAGCTTGGAATGGAACAGGAATTTCTTATGGATATGGATTATTTGATTGGGGAAATGGCGAATTTGGACATGGAGGCGGAATGGACGGATACGGAAGTGAATATTGGTTTCATTCGAAAGAAAATGTGGGTTTTGTTCTACTAACCTCTTCAGGTGGTAAATGGGTAACAGAACTTTCAAAAGAACTAAATAAGATTTTAATTGATCGTAAATAGCGGAATAAATACTACATTTAACAACAGTAACTGTTGCACAACTTTATAATTTTGAAAAGAAACAACGCATTAAGCACCAAACACTTCAACAACTATGTTACCAACCACATCACAAGGAAGTATAGCTAA
>CAZHSA010000099.1:0-11236 GCA_964535135.1 uncultured Kordia sp. | reverse complement strand
ATCAAAAAACAAATAGACAAACCCAAAAAACAACAAAGAAAAGTCTAAAAGCGACAGCGCTCTAAGAGATTTCTGCGAAAGCAGAAACGAGTCTAACAGGCAAAGCCGATCTAATAGCGGAGCGTTCTAACATCTAACAGCGATAGCGAGTCTAAAATCTAGTATCAAAACTTCACATTCAACAAATCACCACTCAATTGTAGTACGACCAACTCTGCCAATTTTGCATTGTATTTTGCTTGATTTCGACTGAGTTCCGCGTTGAGTAAATTTAATTGTGCTTGTCGAAATTCGATAGAGTTTACTTGTCCAATTTTGAACTTTTCTTTGGTACGATTAAAGTTATTTTCTGCCGTTTTAATATTTTCTTCCTGCAATTGAAAAATCAACACTTTGTTCTGATAATCGTCCCACGCATTGTTGAAATTGCGTTCCAAGTCGATCATAATCTGTTCTTTTTGCAACTGCTGATTCTCCAAAGCAATCTTTGCGTTTTTTACACGTGTAATTGTTCCGCCGCCGTCAAACAAATTCCAGGTTAAGTTAATACCGCCCGAAAGTCCTGTGTTGGTGGACACTGCTACGAATGCCGCTGCGTTGTTATTATTTCGGTTCCAACCATAACTTCCTGTTAATCCAACGGTTGGTAAATACTGCGATCGGTTCGATTTTACATCTAAGGAACTAATGGCAATATTTTTTTCAACCTGTAATAACGAAACATTATTGGCTTTTGTTTTGGCCCATAATTCTTCTTTATCCAACTGAAACAGAAAAGAAATATCAGTGTCTACGTTAAAATCTTGCGTTAATTTATTCCCCAAAATTACATTCAAATCGCGTTTTGCGTTGATGAGCTGTTGTTCCGTATTTACAATACTGATGCTGTCATTATTGATATCAACTTCAGCATTCAACACATCCAATTTTGTATTTTGACCGTATTCAAACTGATATTCCGAACGCGTTAAACGTTCTTTAGAAATTTCAAAAGTTTCCTTAATCGTCGTGGTATTTTCAGAAAGTTGTGCCACTGAATAATACACGGAAAACAATTGCAACAATGTATTTTCAATAGTTTCGCGGGCTTCCAATTCTGATAATTGATATTGCTCTTTAAGTCGTTTGTAATTATACAATCGGCCCAAACCATCAAAAAGTGTATAATTCAGGTTTACAGCCGCATTGTAACGCGAACTTTCTGCGGCATTCAGCACGGTAGAATTTCCATTGGAAAATTCGGCTTCTGTATTGTCCAAATTATACGTTGCACCTGCATTCCCAGTAACCGTTGGCAAATAGCCAGAATTTAAAATACTCGTATTGTTTTCGGCAACTTTTACCGTATTATTTGCGATCTGAATGCCGTAATTATGCTCCAAGGTTAGTTGAATCGCTTTGTCTGGCGAAAGTACTTCTTGCGCATTCATATAGATTCCGAAGAAAACTAAAATATAAGTGAGATGACTTTTAGTGTACATTTGCTTCGTTTTCGTTTAGTTCGTTTTCTGCGGTTGGTATTTCCGCTTTTAAAAGTGCTTCAGCCTGTTCCTTTTTTAGCAATTGTTCCTCTTCATGGCGTTTTACAAGGACAACGCGCTCCACTTCTTCCTTGGTAATTTTTCGATTGTAGTACAACCATTTTACAGTTGTCTTCACAGAGTTCCCAAACGATAAAAATATTGGCAACACAATCAAGGTTAGTATGGTGGCAAACCCAATTCCGTACGCGATAGAAATAGCCATTGGAATTAAAAATTGTGCTTGTCTACTTGTTTCAAAAATTAAAGGAGCCAAACCTGCAACGGTGGTAATTGAGGTTAAAAAGATGGCTCTAAAACGTGCGCGTCCAGCTTCATACAAAGCATCATCAAACAACATGCCTTCGCGCAGATTGTTGTTGAATTTTCCAATCAAGACGAGTCCGTCGTTCACCATAATTCCGATCAAGGCAATAATCCCAAGCATGGATAAAATATTTACTGGAAAATCATGAAACCAATGTCCCCAAGCGACGGCTGGCAAACTCAACGGAATTAGTAGTAGTAATAGTAATGGCTGACTGTAGCTTCTAAAGGTAAACGCAATGACGATGTAAATTAAAATCAACACCGTTAAACCTACAGGACCTAACGAATCCATCAGTTTATTACGTTCTCTATTTTGTCCTTCATACGATGGTGTTACAGTTGGATATCGCGATAGAATTTCTGGCATAATCTCGTCTTTAAGTTCTGCCATAATATCTGTAGAACTTGTCTTTTTGGGATCTTTAATATCTGCGGAAACTTGAATTTCACGACGACCTTCCAAATGGTTGATGGCAACTTCTCCACGGGCAATACTGTAACTTGCAATTTCTTTTAAAGGCACACGTTGTCCCGTTGGCGTAATGATGCGCATATCGTCCAAATCATTCACGGAAGAACGATTCGGTCGGTCATAACGTACCCAAACTCGAATTTCATCTTGTCCACGCTGAAAACGTTGTGCTTGTGCTCCAAAAAAGGCCGATCGCACTTGTGTCATCACTGTTCGTAAGTTTAAACCTAAAGCATACGCACTTTCGTTGAGTTGTAAACGTATTTCTTTAATTCCTGCCGGATCTGTATCGGTGACATCTTTTAATAAAATATTATTTTCAAGAACTTCTTTAAGTGCTGCTTTTACAGCTTTGAGTTCTGAGATATTGTTTCCTAAAAGTGAAACGGATACTGGAAGTCCACCAAAATTTCCGCCACTTCCGTAGACTAAACTTTCTGTACCGATCACTTCTCCGACGGCTTCTTTAATACGATTGGAAACCATATTAGAACCAATAGCATCTGGACGTTCTTCTCCGGGTAGTAAATTTATCTCTAAAGAAGCTCTTGCCGATCCAGGACCAATTTTTCGAATGATATTTTCGACTAAATATTTCTCTGAATCTTCACCAATAAACTCGTCATTGATTTCCTTAGTAACTTCTTTTGCTTTGCTTTCTATATAAGAAATAATGCTGTCGGTTACTTTTTCATTGGTTCCGTTTGGCATGTTCAGGGTAATCGTGACACGATCACTGGCAATTCTTGGAAAAAACGCACCTCTGATAATTCCGCCTTGAAAACTTGCTTGTGTCAATATCAAAAAGACAATAAAGAATGAAAAGGTTAAGAATTTATGTTTTAAGGCAAATCGCAATGTTGGACTGTATAATTTATCACGCAACCACGTCATAATGCCATCGCCAAAAGTATTTAGGTAACGGAGTTTTGAAAATAATCTTGGTAACAGTCCTGTTGGCTCTCCGTTTTGCGCGCGCAATGCTTTGGAATGTGCTAAATGCGCTGGTAAAATAATTAACGCTTCTACCAAAGAGACAACAAGTGTAAGCATCACTACAATAGAAACTTCGCCAAAAAAGTCTCCAATTCTACCATCTAAAAAGAGGAAAATACTAAATGCTAATATGGTCGTAGTAATGGCAGAAAGAATAGCTGGTAATACTTCCATAACACCATCAATGGCGGCTTCTTCTGGTGATTTCCCTTTTTCGTATTGCTGATAGATATTTTCGGCAATGACAATTCCGTCATCCACCAAAATTCCAATTACAATAATCATCCCGAAAAGGGACAATACATTGATGGTAACGTTAAAATATCCTGCCAACATGAACATTCCTAAAAAGGCAACAGGTAAGCCAAAAGCTACCCAAAACGCCAAACGTGTATTTAGGAATAATGACAAAAAGATGAGGACAAGCGCCATTCCAATCATGGCATTTTCTGTCAACAATTCGGTACGTTGTACTAATGTTTTAGACCGATCTCCGACAACATCCAATCGGACATTTTCATATTTTTGGTTGAACTCTTCAATGTATTCTTTTGTTTTTTCTGCGGAAGAAATTAAATCTTCGGTATTGGTACTTGTGATGCTGATATTGATAGACAAATTGCCGTCAAAGTAATTGGCGTTTGGCGTTTCTGAAAACTGATCGCGTACGCTGGCCACATCTTTTAAACGAATAATTCTTCCAGAAGCATCTGATTTTACGACTAAATTAGATAATTCGTCTGCATAATACGAACGTGCGTTGGCGCGAATTAAATATTCTTCAGCACTCGTTTTAATGGTTCCACCTGTGGTAATTAAACTCGCTTGGTTGATGGCGTTTGAAACTTCTGTAAAAGACAAATTGTATGCTAGTAAACTTGCTTCATTGATGGCAATTTCTATTTCTTCATCTGGATATCCTGAGATATTAATTTGTGAAATTCCGTCAATACCGCGCAGGTCATTTTCAATTTGGCGTCCTATTTGTTTCAAGGTCACCAAAGGAATTCCATCGCCACTTACGGCAAATGAAATGGTTTCACGTACGGCTTCTTGCTTTGCCACCACCAAAGGTTCCATACCTGTTGGAAACGAAGGCACACGGTCTACCGCATTTTTTATTTCTAGCAGCATGAAGTCAATGTCTTTTCCTTTTTCAATTTCAACATTGATAACACCGCTATTTTCATTAGAGGTTGATGTGACACGTTCTACGCCATTTAACCCTTTGAGATTGTCTTCAATTTTGAGTACAATTCCTTCTTCAATTTCTTGCGGAGATGCGCCAGGATACGTAACATTGATCGTTACATTTTTGGAATCGACCAAAGGGAAAAAAGAAGAATTTAAGGTAAATGCGCCATACACACCGAAGATTACAAATAAAGCAATAACGATATTTACGGCAACGCTGTGTTTTATAAAGTAAGCAATTAGTTTTCTCATAACTTACTCTGGTTTTTTAGTAACGGTATCTTTTGAAGATTCTTTGGTCAACGGTTTTACTAACATTCCGGCATACGCACCAGGCACTGATTTTGACAAAATAATAGTTCCATCAGGAATATCTTTTAATACAGCTTTGGTGTCTGAGAAATATACTGGAGTCACTTTCATCACATCCAACACGCTATCACGAACAATAAATACTTCATTGTTGTCCATTACTAAATTACGATCGATCTCAATGGCATCTTTTTCATCTTTTGCATTCAGATTGGCTTCCAAATACATGCCTTCTTTCAGCTTCTCATTTTTCACTTCAATATAAGCCGTAAGTGTTTGCGTGGTGGCATCAATACTTCCGTTGACACGAGAAACCACTCCTGAAAAACTTTCTGTTTTCTCAAGATTGTTTAAAGCTACTTTTTCGCCAACTTTCAACAAAGTTGCATATTGTTTGCTGAGTGCGACTTCCATTTCATATACAGAATCGTCTATAAATGCGCCTAATTTTTGTCCATTGCGAATTAAAGATCCTTCGGTTGCCAATGCTTCTGTTAAAATTCCCGAAAAGGGAGCGCTAATCGTATATTTTGACAAACGCTGTTCTAAGTTTTTTACATTGTAATAATTGGTTACAATATTGCGCCCTGTAATAAAGTATTTTTCTTTTTCAGAAATCATTTCAGGCAGTTTCGGTGTTGTTTTATTCAAATCAAAACTGCTGAGGTATTGTTGCCATTTCGGAAACACCTCAGGAAAATCTAATCGCAAGTCAGGCATAATTGCCGCAATAGAGTTGTACAGATTGCTTTTGGACGATTGGACATTGGCAAAATATTCGGCAGCATCAATGCGGATGAGTGTTTCTCCTGCGCGGTATTTTTGTCCAGGTTTAAACAATTTTCTACCACCTTTAAAAATACCTTGCACTTCTGCATAGAGTTCCACGCGTCTTTTTGCCACTAAATTTCCATTGGCAGGAATGATAATTGGAATTACTTTGTTTTGAACCGTATCTGTATAGATAGTTTTGACAACTTTTTTAGGGATCGGTTTTCTTTTTTCTTTACTACTGGCTATGATGTTTCCAAAATACAAAGCACCAGCAATTAGCAATGCTCCAAGAATCGAAAGGATAATATTTCGCATTTGGCGGGATCATTTTGATGGTTAAGCTGCAAATTTATCCATAACTTGTGTCTAACTTTCTTAAAAAAAACTTAATTAATGAAGAAACGTTTGTAAAATGTCTTATTAATTAGCGTAATTTAGAAAGAAGTACTAAAGGTTTTTTTATTTTTATGTTTTGTAAAAACTATAATTAAGAAATTTACGTACATAAAATCAAAGGAATTTGCTCATTCGACGTTATTTTATGTTATTTCATGGATAATTTTGCAATGATATAACATAAAATATTTTGTCAAACCTTTTAATTTTATACTTTTACACCGTTATGGCAAAATTGAATCAAAAGACCCTGTTGTGTTTTGTTATACTAGTGTTAACTTTTTTGACGCAAACACACGCCCAAATCGTACCTCCGCCACCAGGACCGCCACCGCCACCGGGATTCCCGATTGATGCTGGCCTTATTGGTGTACTTGCCGCTGGAGTTTTGTATGGTATACGGAAAAAAGTGAAAAAGTAATTACTTCGACAGCCCCTGAAGTCTTGCTACATATTTCCCTATAACATCAAATTCCAAATTTACAATTGAACCTACTACCAAATATTGAAACGTAGTATGGCTATATGTGTATGGAATAATAGCAACTGAAAACGAATTTCTTTCCGAATTTACAACCGTTAAACTTGTACCATTTACTGTAATAGAACCTTTTTCAATGGTAATGTTATGTAACGTTGGATCGTACTCAAAGGTATAATACCAACTTCCATCACTTTCTTTAACCGAAGTACAAGTGGCAATTTGATCTACATGACCTTGTACAATATGTCCGTCTAAACGATCGCCCAATTTCATAGCACGTTCCAAGTTTACACGATCGCCTATTTGCCAAGTTCCTAAATTTGTTTTCTCTAAAGTTTCCTGAATAGCGGTTACAACATAGGTGTTTTCCTCAAGATTTCTACCAACAACCGTCAAGCAAACACCATTGTGTGCTACACTTTGATCAATCTTCAATTCGTTCGTTAAGCTACTCTGAACCGTCACGTGGAGGTTTTCTTTTTCGCGTTCCAATTGTGTAATCACACCTAATTCTTCAATAATCCCTGTAAACATCTATTTATTTCGTTAAATTTGCATGTAAAATTAAGAAATAAAACTCTGAATTAGGTAAATGAAGAAAGAGGAAAAAATAAAAGTTGGAATTTCAGTTGGAGACTTAAATGGTATTGGAACAGAGGTAATTTTAAAAACCTTCAAGGATACTAGAATGCTAGAATTGTGTACGCCAGTTATCTTTGGGTCTACCAAAATTTTATCATTTCAAAAAAAACATTTCAATGTACATACAAACTTTCATGGTGTTCCCAATGCAGAAAAAGCACAGCATGGAAAAATCAATGTAGTCAATATTTCTAAAGATCCGATTACGATTGAATACGGAACATCATCCGAAGAAGTTGGAAAGTTTGCTATAAAATCGTTTGTAGAAGCGACCAATGCGTTGAAAAACGGAACCATTGATGTGCTTGTTACGGCACCAATTAATAAGCACAATGTGCAGTCGGAAGAATTTACCTTTCCAGGACACACAGATTATTTGGGAGAAAATCTAGAAGGTGATAGTTTGATGTTGATGGTGAATGATTCACTTCGCGTAGGTTTGTTAACGGATCATGTGGCGGTAAAAGATGTGTCGGCAGCCATAACGCCTGAATTGATTGAAAAGAAAGTAAACATTATATATAACACCTTACAACAGGATTTTGGAGTAACCAAACCAAAAATTGCGGTTTTGGGCATCAATCCGCATGTAGGTGATAATGGTGTCATTGGCGTAGAAGATGATGAGGTTTTAAAACCTACCTTAGAAAAGATAAAAAATAAAGGCAAGCTTGTATTTGGCCCGTATGCTGCTGATAGTTTCTTTGCATCGAGCAATTACAAAAACTTTGATGCTGTTTTAGCAGCATATCACGATCAAGGATTAATTCCGTTTAAAACCTTATCTTTTGGACAAGGTGTAAATTTCACAGCAGGACTTAATAAAGTACGCACTTCACCTGATCATGGAACGGCGTATGAAATTGCTGGGAAAAACCAAGCGGATCACAACTCATTTAAAGAAGCAGTATTCACTGGCATACAGATTTTTAGAAACAGAAACGTTTACCAAGAAATTGCTGAAAACCCTTTAAAAAAACAACCGAGTAAGATATAAACAAAAAAATGTTGACAACTTTACGTTGATACAAAAAAATTTATATCTTTGCACGCTCGAAACTGATGTTTAAGATGATGGAACTAAAGGACTTTACAATTCCTTTTATAGGATTAAAAGAAGGAAAACACCAGTTTGATTATCAAATTGATAATACGTTCTTTGAACTTTTTGAATTTGATGAATTCAATGAAACTGCTATAAATGCAACATTAGAATTTCACAAAAAAGCAACCATGCTAGAGCTAACCTTTAAAGCGTTAGGTACGGTGAATGTAAATTGTGATGTAACTAATGAACCTTTTGAGCAGCCAATTGATGGAAACTTAGACTTAATTGTAAAGTTTGGACATGAATACAATGATGAAAACGAAGAAATTCTCATTGTTCCTCATGGCGAATATGAAATTAATGTGGCACAATACATATATGAAATGATTGTGTTGGCAGTTCCTTCAAAACGAATTCATCCTGGTATTGAAGATGGTACATTACAATCGGAAATACTCGAAAAGCTAGAAGAATTACAACCTGGTACCGAGAAAAAAGAAACTGAAGAGGACATTGATCCTCGTTGGAATACATTAAAAAAACTATTAACGGATAATAAATAACATAGAAAATGGCACATCCAAAGAGAAAAATCTCGAAAACAAGAAGAGATAAGAGAAGAACTCACTATAAAGCCACTGCTCCTCAAATTGCTACGTGCCCAACTACTGGTGAAGCGCACTTATATCATAGAGCTCACTGGCACGAAGGAAAATTATATTACAGAGGAAAAGTATTGATCGATAATACAACTGAAGAAAACTTAGCATAACACACACATGTTTAGTCATAAAAGCTCTCACTTTCGTGAGAGTTTTTTATTTGCTCGTTTTTTTTGTTAAAATTGTAAAAACGACATATTTTGCCGTAATTATCGGAGAATTTTAGTAATTTCGTTTAATTTTTAATGAATTTTTGTTAAAAATAAACAAAACCAACGTTAAGGTATGACCAAAATTACAGCAGCAATAACAGCTGTAGGAGCATATGTTCCTGAGTATGTATTAACCAACAAGATACTTGAAACAATGGTTGATACTAACGATGAGTGGATCACAACTCGAACAGGTATCAAAGAACGCAGAATTCTGAAAGAAGAAGGAGCGGGATCTTCATATTTAGCTGTCAAAGCTGCCCAAGACCTTATTGCAAAAAAGAATCTAGATCCAAAGGAAATAGATATGGTTATTGTTGCTACGGCAACACCAGATATGCCAGTAGCATCGACAGCAGTATATACCGCTAGTGAAATTGGAGCCACCAATGCATTTGCATTCGATTTGCAAGCGGCATGTTCTAGTTTCTTATATGGAATGTCTACCGCAGCAAGTTATATACAATCCGGACGCTACAAAAAAGTATTATTAATCGGAGCCGATAAAATGTCTTCCATTATCGACTATACAGATAGAGCTACGTGTATCATTTTTGGTGATGGCGCAGGCGCTGTATTGTTTGAACCAAATGAAGAAGGACTCGGATTGCAAGACGAATACCTACGAAGTGACGGTGTTGGTCGTGAATATTTAAAAATTGACGCTGGAGGTTCTATCTTGCCAGCTTCAGAAGAAACTGTAAAAAACAATCAACATACCGTTTTCCAAGATGGGAAAACCGTTTTCAAATTCGCAGTATCCAATATGGCAGATGTGAGTGCCAAAATTATGGAAAATAACAACCTGACGAATGAAGACGTACAATGGTTGGTGCCTCACCAAGCCAACAAACGTATCATTGATGCCACTGCAAGGCGTATGGGCGTAGATGAAAGTAAAGTGATGATGAACATTCAACGCTACGGAAATACAACTTCTGGAACGTTACCATTATGTTTACATGACTATGAAAAACAACTCAAAAAAGGAGATAACCTCATATTTGCTGCCTTTGGTGGTGGATTTACTTGGGGAGCAATTTACCTTAAATGGGCATATAATTCTAACTAGAAACGACTAAAACCTATCTCATGGATTTAAAAGAAATTCAAAGCTTAATTAAATTCGTAGCCAAATCTGGAGCAAGTGAAGTAAAACTTGAAATGGAAGATGTAAAGATTACCATTAAAACTGGAAGTGGCGATTCAAAAGGCGAAATGACAACTGTAGTGCAACAAATACCAATGGCTGGCATCCCTCAACCAGCAGCACCAGCTCCTGTACCAGCACAACCAGTAGCACCAGCAGCTAGTGAAACTCCAGCACCAGCAGCAGACGATGACGCAAAATATGTTACTATAAAATCACCAATTATTGGTACTTTTTACAGAAAACCTTCTCCTGACAAACCTACGTTTGTTGAAGTAGGAGATGCTATTTCTGAAGGAAGTGTACTTTGTGTGATTGAAGCTATGAAACTTTTCAACGAAATTGAATCAGAAATTTCAGGAAAAATAGTGAAAGTCTTAGTAGATGACTCTTCACCTGTAGAATTTGATCAACCTTTATTCTTGGTAGATCCATCATAAGAAATTTTAAATACAACCTTACAAGCACACAAAACTTGTGTCACACAAAAAGGTATAGATTTTAATTTCAAAATTTAAAATTTCAAAAGATGTTCAAAAAAATATTAGTTGCCAACAGAGGTGAAATAGCTCTAAGAGTTATTAGAACCTGTAAAGAAATGGGTATCAAAACGGTTGCCGTATATTCTACAGCCGATGTTGATAGCCTACACGTACGTTTTGCAGATGAAGCAGTTTGTATCGGACCTGCACCAAGTAGCGAATCGTACTTAAAAATGTCAAATATTATTGCTGCTGCCGAAATTACGAACGCAGATGCAATTCACCCAGGATACGGATTCTTATCTGAAAACGCCAAATTTTCAAAAATATGTGGTGAGCACAATATCAAATTTATTGGTGCTTCCTCTGAAATGATTGACAAAATGGGAGACAAGGCTTCTGCAAAAGCTACAATGAAAGCAGCAGGTGTACCATGTGTTCCAGGAAGTGAAGGAATCATTGAAAGTTTTGAAGAATGTGAAAAACTAGCCGTAGAAACAGGATATCCTGTAATGCTGAAAGCAACTGCTGGTGGTGGTGGAAAAGGAATGCGTGCCGTATG
>CAZHSA010000098.1:6595-11310 GCA_964535135.1 uncultured Kordia sp. | reverse complement strand
TTCACAAAATTAGCTATTTTTTTGCTAAGAATACGTCTAATTTATTATTGATTCACTACTTGACTCAATGGAACCTTTTTTCCTTTTTTGAAAGCTACAATATAACAATCGGAATATCCTTTGCTTTTTGCAACGGCTTTGAGTCGCTTTATTTCCTCATAATCAGAAGTTTTCCCATAGAAATAACGAAAGATTCCGCCAGCTTTTTCTCTAGAAATTTGATCGAGTCCTTTAAAATTATACGGTTTTGTTGCAATTTTTTTAGAGCTTGCCGACAATTGTACTTTAAAGGTTACACCTTTATATACGCGTGAAGGCAATGTTTCTTCGGTATTTGTAGCTTCTAGCATACCTTCTTCTTCATCTGCATACGAAGTTGTAGAATGTAGTTCTATGTATTTTTTAACAGCATTGTACAAGGACTTTGTCATGACTTTTTTCCCTTTCTTAGAGTTCAAATAGTCTTCTTCCTTTTTGTGTGTTAAAAAACCAAGTTCTACCAATACACTTGGCATGTATGTTTTGGACAATACCCAAAATCCTGCTTGTTTTACGCCTCTGTCTTTACGTTTTGCCGTGACTTTGAATTCTTTTTGAATGTACGAAGCAATTTCAATACTTTGATCTAAGTATTCTTCTTGTAAAATGATTAAACTGATCAACGATTCTGGCGAATTCGGATCGAATCCTTTATATACTTCTTGATAATTATCTTCTTTGTAGATGACCGAGTTTTCACGTTTGGCAACTTCTAAATTGGCTTTATTTTTACTCAAACCTAACACAAACGTCTCCGAACCGTAAGCTGTTCCTTTTTTGCCAGGCTGCGCATTGCAATGAATAGAAATAAACAAATCGGCTTTTTTCTTGTTAGTCATGACCGCACGTTGACTCAATGTCGGATACGTATCTGCCGTGCGTGTGTACAACACTTTTACATTTGGAAGCTTGTCCAGCATTTTCCCTAACGCGAGCGATACATCTAGTGCAATATCTTTCTCGGTAGTTTTATAGCGTTTGGTGCCAGGTGTTCCTGTATCGCGCCCGCCATGACCAGGATCAATCATTACCACAAACTGTTTTCGTTTCTTTGGCTTCTCTCCGTCTGTCGTTTCATTTGCAACAACCATTGTTGTTGATACCAAAAAAAGAATTAAAAGTGAAAAATATTTATACATAAAGCTGTTTTCTATTCGTTTATTGAATTCATTCAAATTTTTAGGATGTAAGCGAAAATTGACAATTTTAAGTTCTGTAGAAAGCTTTTTTGAGTTTCATAGCAGCGCTACGAACCGAAAAAAAGATGAAAACAGCACTTAAAAGAACTATTTTTTAGCAAATTAAAAAAGTTTTAACGAGTTCATTACTTAATAATGCATTTTGTGCGTTCCTTATTGTGTTAATTATGATTAAAATATCATAAATGTATGATAAAAATACACGACTAGGTTTGGCACTTCAAATATTGAGCCATACTTTTACGCCTTTCGTATGATAGACGAAAATATAAAAGTTAGTTGATTATTCATAAAAGAAAGCTT
The DNA here is from genome assembly GCA_964535135.1 of uncultured Kordia sp. Lineage (GTDB taxonomy): Bacteria > Bacteroidota > Bacteroidia > Flavobacteriales > Flavobacteriaceae > Kordia. Next base: position 9,769 of record CAZHSA010000098.1, on the reverse strand, counting down.
TCTTTTGTGTATTATAAAGAATATTGGATTTAGACCATTGCAAACAAAGAGATTTTACATAGGAATACAACTGATCCTACTCTTCATGAGTTTCGTTGCTTTTTCACAAGAACTTCCAGAGAGAAAGAAACTTCCTTTCGAACCTAAAGAGGGAAAGGAACAGCCAATGGATACTTTAAAGGTAAACGTAAACGATTCCATTAAGATTGGAACACGAAAGGTAATAGATTCGGTGAAGAACGATTCTATTAAGAAAGATTCGGTACCCGCAAAACAACCTGCGCTTTTAGATCAAGTAAAGTATAAGGCGAAAGACTATGTGAAAATTAGTCAACGTAAAAAAGAAATTCTTTTGTACGATGAGGCTGAAATTTACTATCAAGATACTGAGCTAAAATCTGGAATCATCATTTTAAATTATGAAAAGAATGAAGTGTATGCCGGTCGTTTAAAAGATTCGGCAGGTGTATATTCCCAAGCTCCGTATTTTAAACAAGCCAATAGTGTGGTAGAACCTGATTCTATTCGCTTTAATTTTGATACCGAAAAAGCGCTGATTTGGAATTCGCGCACCGAACAAAATAATACACAGATTCTGGGTGAATTAACCAAAAAGGAGAACGATTCCGTAATCTTCATCAAAAATGCAAAATTCACCACGTCTAAAAATATTGACAATCCCGAATATTATTTCTTGGCGAGAAAAATTAAGTTAGTGCCAAACAAAAAAATTGTTTCTGGCGTAACCAATATGTATATCGCGGACGTACCAACACCGATTGGATTTCCGTTTGCTTATTTTCCGCTTACGGACGATAGAGCGTCTGGATTTATCTTTCCAACTTTTGGAGAAAATAGCAGTCGTGGATACTTCTTTCAAAATGGTGGATACTACTTTGCCATTAACGATTATGTGGATTTAGCGCTCTTGGGCGATTATTATACGAATGGAAGTTATGCCTTTCGAATGGAATCAAATTATGCCTTGCGCTATCGCTTCCGCGGAAATTTAAGCATGCGATTTGAAGCCGTCATTAACAGTCAGCGTGGTTTTCCAGACTACAGCAAATCGAATATTTACAACATTCGCTGGTCGCACAACCAAGACCCGAAAGCCAATCCGAATTCGCGATTTTCTGCTTCGGTAAACTTAGGAAGTAGTCAGTTTTATCAAGCTTCTATCAACCAATTAAATACACCAAATTTCTTAAATAACACGTTAAATTCGTCTGTTTCCTATTCAAAGACGTTTCCTTCGTATCCATCGGTCAATGTTTCGTTAACTGCTACGCATTCGCAAAATACGCAAACGGAAAGCATCAATCTTACACTGCCAACTTTACAAGCAAGTGTAGAACGTATTTTTCCATTCGCACCAAAAGACAAACCCAAAAGAGGCGCTTTACAAAACATTAACTTTCAGTACAATTTACGCGGTGAAAATAGAATCAATACTACAGATTCTTTGTTCTTTACCAAAGAAATGTTTAACGATGCCAAAGTGGGCATGCGACATACCATTCCTATCAATACCAACTTTAAAGTTTTTAATTATATCAGTGTAAGTTTGGGTGGTAATTATGATGAAGTATGGACTTTACAAACCACCAATCGTTCAGATGCCTTTGAAGATGAAGATACAGGAGAAATATTTGAGTCTGTAAAAGATACCATTAGCGGATTTGATTCCTACAGAACGTACAATTTTAGCGCAAGTGTTGGAACAACATTGTATGGTACATTTGAACGCGGAGAAGACCGAAGAATTCAAGCCATTCGACATACGTTGCGACCTTCTATAAGTTATAGTTACAATCCTGCTTTTGATCAGTATTATGACGAATACATTATTGATGCTGATAATAATACAGTTCAAGAATACACGCGTTTTGAAGATGGCCTTTTTGGGATACCAAGTAGAAACTTTGCTAGTTCTATTGGATTGAACCTTGCCAATACGGTAGAAGCCAAAATTCGTCCAAAAGATTCAACACAAACCGAACCCAAAAAAGTAATGTTGCTTAATAGTTTAAACTTTTCTACCAATTATAATATTGCGGCAGATTCGTTGGCGTGGTCGCCCGTGCGTGTTTCGGGAAGTACTGTGTTGTTAAACAACAAATTGAACATCAACTTTGGTGCGAATTTAGATCCGTATGCCATTGACAATCAAGGAACACGTATTAATAAATTTAATATTAATAATGGTGGAAGTTTATTCCGTTTAACGAGTGCCAACATGAACTTAAATTATTCGTTTTCGAGTAAGAGTTTTGAAGGTGGCGGCGATAAAGGAATTGACAATACCCGAAGTGGTGGACGTGACGATGACTTGTTTGGACAAGCACAAGATTTTAGCGATCGGCAAACCTTTGATGATGACAGTGATGACGATGAAGAAAAGGAAGATGTAGAAGCCTACCGAGCCAAAATTCCGTGGGATTTACGAGTCGCGTATACGGTTACCTATCTCAACAGTAATCGACAAAATGAAATTTCTAACAATTCTATCATGTTTTCTGGAAATGTGGAGTTAACGCCACAATGGAAAGTAGGTGTATCATCAGGATATGACTTTAAAAACAAAGGATTTACCTTTACACAAATGCGTTTTGAACGTGATTTGAAGAGTTGGCGAATTAACTTTAACTGGGTTCCGTTTAGCTCACGTGCATCTTGGTATTTCTTTATTGGAATTAAAGCATCTATCTTACGCGATGTGAAGTGGGAACAACGTAGCGAACCTGATAGAAGATTATAGATTTCTAAGACTTACTTAGATTTTTAGACGCGCTTTGCTGTTAGACGCGCTGGCGCTTTTAGAATGTAGCCATTTGATTTCTTTATTTTTATAAAAACAAAAAGACAAATCCACAAATAACGAATTAACTGATAAAAATAAGTTTAAGTTTCAAAGTAAACCAATACAAAAACTATGATTCGTCTTTACGAGCGATAGCGTGGTAATCCCGTTCTAAGTATAGCTAGAGTTTTCTTTGAATGAGATTGCCACGAATTTTTCATCTCGGCAAGCTCAATCTGAAAATTCTCGCAAAGACGAAACAAAAACCAACCGTCATTTCAAGTGAAATTTTGAAACAAACATAAAGTAAACAAATAACTAGCAACTAGCAACTAGCAAAAAACAACCAAAAACCATGTCAAAACAAATCA
>CAZHSA010000098.1:0-6495 GCA_964535135.1 uncultured Kordia sp. | reverse complement strand
AACTAGCAACTAGCAACTAGCAAAAAACAACCAAAAACCATGTCAAAACAAATCATTTCTACACCAAATGCGCCTGCTCCTATTGGACCGTATAATCAGGCAATACTCATTAATGGAACGTTATATACGTCAGGACAAATTGCCATTGATCCAAAAACGAAAAAACTTGTAATGGATTCTATTGAAGTAGAAACCAAACAAGTAATGGAAAACATGAAAGCGGTATTAGCTGCGGCGAATATGACTTTTGAAAATGTAGTAAAAACGTCTATTTTCATTAAGAATATGAACGATTTTAAGAAAATTAATCCTGTATACGGTCAGTATTTTGATGAAGCAACAGCGCCAGCACGCGAAACGGTAGAAGTTGGAAACTTACCAATGTATGTAAACGTGGAGATTTCTATGATTGCGGTAGAAGGTGCTGATAACAAATAATAAAACTATAAACATATACTTGTAAAACGTATAAAATTGTACGCTTTTTTTATACTTTTTTTATGTTTTTTAGTTCCCTTTTTTCAGTATGATATTGTATTTTTAAATCGAGAAATTGTTAGAAAAAGAAAAAGATGAACTCACTCACATTGGCGCTCGACTGGACGCCTAATATCAATCATATAGGATTTTTTGTCGCACAAGAAAAAGGATTCTACGCCGATCATGGAGTTTCTCTCGAAATCATAGATCCGTCACTAGACGATTATGCGGTTACGCCAGCTAAAAAAGTAGAATTAGGTGTGGCAAACTTTGCGTTGTGTCCTACTGAAAGTATTATCAGTTATCAAACGAAAAAAACACCTTTCTCGCTCGTGGCAATTGCGGCTGTATTACAAGAAGACTTAAGTGCAATTGTAGTCAAAGAAGAAAGCGGAATCAACACACCAAAGGATTTAGACAGCAAATCGTATGCTTCGTACAAAGCACGCTATGAAGATGCCATTGTTCAACAAATGATTCAAAATGATGGCGGCATTGGAAACATTCATGTACATTATCCTGAAAAATTAGGCATTTGGGATACGATTGCAAATAATACGTTCGACTCCACTTGGATTTTTGTCAATTGGGAAGGTGTAGAAGCTGCTCAAAATCGTGTGACCATGAATTATTTCAAAATGAGCGATTATGACATTCCTTATTCCTACTCGCCTGTCATTGCTGCTGATAAAACCTTTGTAGACTCTCATCAAGAAGCGTATAAAAACTTCTTAAAAGCTTCCAAACAAGGATTTTTATATGCAAAAACACATCCAGCGGAAGCTATAGCAATTCTTAAAAAGCAACTTCCTGAAAAAGATAAAAATATTGATTTAGAAAAAGCGTTAGCAGTTTCGGCAGATGCTTTTGGTGATGCCAATAGTTGGGGAATGATTGACAAAGAAAATATTGAAACATTTCTCAATTGGATTTACGAGAAAAATCTTGAAACACAACCATTAGAAACTTCTGATGTATATATAAATCTTTACTATTGAAAATATTCTTTACTAAAAAAGCGGTTTTCAATATTTTGAAAACCGCTTCTAGTCTATAATTCATTCGCTGTTTTTAAAAACAACTTCTTAAGATAATATAGTATTATTCATTACAGTCATAATACCAAGTTACTAGTGCTTCTGCAGCTTCATAACCTAGATCAATACTGACTTGTACTGTTACAACAATTGTAAATATATCTCCACCTTTAACTGCATTTGATTCTAGATTAGAGATTGATTTTTTATTTAACTTTAATGATTTTAAATTTCTTTTTTTCATAATAATGGTTTTAATAATTAATATTTTTAAACGTACCTACTTGTGTGTCGTTATTTACAATTCTATTCCTCATTACAGTCGTAATACCAAGAATAAATTGCTTCTCCAATATATACGCCTATAATACAAACTCCTTCTAAAGTATCTTTTCCTCCTTTAACAGTATTGGTTTTCAAGTTAGAAATTGATTTTTTAGCTAATTTTAATGACTTTAAATTTCTTTTTTTCATAATAATGGTTTTAATGTTTAGGTTGCAAATTACGTTTTAAAAATCTTACAATACTGAAATTGTTTATGTTTATTATGACGATCTCATTTTATTTATTAGTTTCAAATTTCTATTCAAAGTAATCTAGTAGTCACACTGACAAATACGTTATGAATATTTTTCATTAAAAAAGCGGTTTTTCAATATTTTTGAAAACCGCTTTTAAGACATAATTTGTTCTATATCTTATTTGAAAGGACATAAAAAGTCAGTCCAATCACAGGGTACATTCCATGATGATCCATACATTTTAACCCATGAAATTCCTGGAAATGCGCCACCATCTGCAGTATTTGCATCTAATTTAGAAATTGATTTTTTGTTTAGTTTTTATGATGAATCTTTAAATTACAAATACCACAACGCAATCAAGTACGCGAATACCGTAGTTAACAATTAATTAGGAAAAAAAGTCATGATCTTTAATAATAAAGAGCTCCGAGGCTGTTATACGCAACCCAAATGTTTAAATAAATTTTCGTAGTTTTAAACAAAACTACATCCTTTGAAAAAAGCTGCCAAAATCATCGGAATTCTATTGTTGATTATCGTCATTATAGGATTCATTTTTTACAGAACGTTGCTCCCAACATACGACGGAAGTTTTGATATTGAACACATTCAAGAAGAAGTCACAATTCATTACGATACCTACGGAATCCCACATATTTATGCACAAAATGAAAAAGATGCCTTTACTGCATTAGGCTTTGTACATGCACAAGATCGTTTGTGGCAAATGGAAGTGATTCGTAGAATTGCTCCTGCGCGATTATCTGAAGTTTTTGGAGACGTAATGATTGATACCGATCGTTTTTTTGCCGCTATTGGCATTGACGAAGCTTCCGAAAAAACGATGCAAACGATTGACAAAAACACGAAAAGCTATCAATTAGCACAAGCGTATATTGACGGAATCAATCAATTTGTAGAAGAAGGCGCAACACCGATTGAATTTTACTTAACAGGAATCGACAAAACAAAATTTACCATCAAAGATATTCACAATGTCTTTGGATACATGGCATTTAGCTTTGCTATGGCACACAAAACCGATCCGCTATTGACAAGCATTCAACAAAAATTAGGCGATGCATACTTAAAAGATTTAGGTTTAGAAACGAACCCCAACACCACACTTTTACACAACTTTCCTAAAAAAGATACTACTGACATCAAAAATACTTTCGTAGCTGCCGTTGATAATGCCTTGAAACCATTACCGATTCCGCAATTTATTGGAAGCAATAGTTGGATCTTAGCGCCACAAAAAACAGCGACAGGAAAAGTACTATTTGCCAACGATCCGCATATTGCATTTTCACAACCATCCGTTTGGTATGAAGCACATGTACATACACCAACCTACGAAGCGTATGGATATCATTTAGCAGGCACACCTTTTCCATTATTGGCGCACAATCGGAAGATTGCTTACGGAATGACGATGTTTCAGAATGATGATGTTGATTTTTATTGGGAAGAGAACAATCCCGCGAATGCGGAACAATACAAAACACCATCAGGCTACGCAAACTATGAAACCGTTACCAAAACAATCAAAGTAAAAGGCGGTGATGATGTGAAAATTACCGTAAAAAGGAGTAAACATGGACCTATTTTAAACGGCATTGCAGACGGAATTGACTTTGAGCAACCAGTTGCTATGTCTTGGATTTATACACAGCAAAAAAACCAACTGTTAGAAGCTTGCTATTTAATGTCTCATGCCACAAACCAAACCGAGTTTGAAAAAAGTATTCCAAAAATTCATGCGCCCGGATTGAATATTATGTATGGCGATGCGGAAGATCATATTGGTTGGTACGCCGTTGGACAATTGATTGAACGTCCAAATCACGTAAATTCAAAACTAATTTTAAATGGCGCTTCTGGTCATGACGAACCGATACGCTTGATGGATGCTTCCGAAAATCCTCGTGCGACTAATCCGCCATGGAATTATGTGTATTCTGCCAACAATCAACCCGATAGCATCAACGGACGTTTGTATCCAGGATACTATTTGCCCGAAAACAGAGCAAAACGCATTGTGAAATTGATAGAAGCCAACAATCAATTTACGAAAGACGATATGATGAATATGTTGCTCGATGTAACTTCAAACGTGCATGCAGAAGCCATTCAAGAAGTACTAAAAGTGATTGCAGATGCTGATTTTTCTGCGAAAGAAAAAGAAGTCATCACAGTGCTTCAAAACTGGAATGGAGACAATCAATTAACAGACATTGCGCCAACGATGTATCATCGTTTCATCTATCAATACTTAAAAAACACCTTTGTTGACGAGTTAGGCAAAGAAACTTTAGACATGCTTTTGAAAGCACACATTTCCAAACGATTTACGGCACCACTACTCTATCAAGAATCTATTTGGTATGACGATGTAGCAACAGAAGCAACAGAAACTAGAAAAGATATTTTGGTAAAATCATTTAAAGAAATGGTGGTTTTGCTTGAAACACAGTTAGGAACAGACATAGAAGGCTGGACGTGGAATAAAGTACATACGGTTGAACATCCGCATCCTATTGGACAAGTAGAAATGCTACGTCCATACTTTAACGTGGGACCTTACGAAATTGCAGGAACTAGTGAAGTTATCAATAATTTAGGCTATCACTATGATGAATCTGGAGAATATAAAGTGTATTTTGGACCTTCCACGCGTCGTGTAGTTGATTTTTCAGATATTGAAAACAGCATGAGTATTTTACCAACAGGACAATCTGGAAATCCGTTCAGCGATCATTATGACGATCAAGCAGACATGTATGTACAAGGAAAATTCCGAAAGATGATGATGAATGCGGAAGAGATTAAAAAGAATGCTAAAAACACGCTTATATTAAAATAATTAGGCCACTACAAATATGAATTACGATTGCTCCCAAATAGTTCAGTCACAAAAAGACTTTTTTAAAACGCGACAAACGTTCGATGTACAATACCGAAAACAAGCGTTGAAAAAGCTTTTAAAAGAAGTCAAAAAACGTGAAACCGATATTTGTGATGCATTGTACGCTGATTTTAAGAAACCCATTTTTGAAACAGTGCTGACAGAGACAAGCATTGTGATTTCTGAGTTGAAATTAGCCATTAAAAAGTTGAAATCTTGGTCCAAGCCAACACGTGTTACGCCTGCATTGCTCAATTTTCCTTCTAGCGATCGCATTCACGCTGAACCGTACGGAACAACCTTACATATTTCACCGTGGAATTATCCGTATCAACTTGCCTTAGCGCCTTTAATTGGTGCCGTCGCAGCGGGAAATACGGTGGTTTTAAAACCTTCCGAATTGACACCACATACTTCTCAAATTTTAGAGGAAATTATCTCGGAAGTTTTTGAAGAGCAGCATGTAACAGTGATTCAAGGCGGCGTTCCTGTTGCAGAAGCTTTGCTTGCAGAACGTTGGGATTATATTTTCTTTACAGGAAGTGTTCATGTTGGAAAAATAATTGCCAAAGCAGCAGCGCCACATCTTACGCCTGTTACGTTAGAACTTGGCGGAAAAAATCCGTGTATTGTAGATCTTCACACAGATTTTGATTTGACAGCTAAACGCATTGTGTGGGGAAAATTTTTAAATGGCGGACAAACTTGCATTGCACCAGATTATCTGATTGTGCAAGCGCAGGCAAAGTTTGACTTTACAAAAGCTTTAATTGCAGCGATTGAAGATGCATACGGGGAAAATCCGCAAGCATCGCCTGATTTCCCAAGAATCATCAATGAGAAGAATTTTCAACGCTTAGCATCAATGCTAAAAGACCAAAATATTTTACATGGCGGCACAGTAGATGCAGACGATTTGTACATTGCGCCTACGCTATTGGACGAACCCGATTTTGACAGTGATGTAATGCTCGATGAAATTTTTGGACCTATTCTTCCCATTCAAGTATACAGTTCGCTAGAAGACATTAGCAATATCATTTCGCGGTATGAAAAACCGTTGTCCTTGTATGTGTTTTCGAAAGATAAAAAATTTGCGCAGCGCATGATTGACCGCTATTCTTTTGGTGGCGGCGCTATCAATGATACCGTGACACATTTTGTAAATCACAGAATGCCTTTTGGCGGTGTTGGACATAGCGGAATGGGCGCGTATCATGGAAAAGGAAGTTTTGATACCTTCTCACACAAAAAATCGATCACTAACAAAAAAACTTGGCTCGACATTCCGATGCGTTATGCGCCTTACAGAGGAAAATTGAAGCTTCTAAAAACTTTTCTGAAGTATTTTTAAGATATTTTTCACATTTTTAAATCTAAAATCGGGTGCAAACCTTTGGTAATTTAATACCTTGCATATTATTTAAAATTAAGTACGATTCTATTTATTAATGAAACTTCTACTACCACTTTTCTGTTTTTTAGTATTTTCAAACTGTATCATTTTTGCACAAGAAGAAGATTTTCAAATTCCTGATAGTTTAG
>CAZHSA010000097.1:0-11427 GCA_964535135.1 uncultured Kordia sp. | reverse complement strand
CAACGTATACTTTCAAATTTGTCTACAAAACCTTCATTTTTGCCAGATACATTCTGAATTCGAATGGTTCGTTTTGGTTCAAAATCGTCTAATAATTTATAGGAACGTTCCCATTTTGTAGATTTTCCCAACGTTTCAGAGATCGTTTGTGATTGTAGGTATGTAAATTTCAAGATTTGTCCTTTACGCAAGGATCCTGACAACGTTACATGTAGAATCATAAAAAATTCTTTATCCTCTCTATACTCTCGCACTTGATATTTTCTGTGATAACGCGCATATTCCCTACTTCGTGCTTTATCAGTTACGGTTTGTCTTTTTTTATAGTTGTCTAAGAAACTACGTCGTTTTGGTGTTTCTTCGGAAACAGTTTCTTCTTCATTTTTAGAATTATCTGAGAATGCTTGGAGCGTTGGTTTTGCTTTTTTGGAGGAGGCGTCAGCAACAACAGTAAGCGCAGGTTTTTCAGATGCTATTCCATTGGCTTCAAAATAAGCTTCTATTTCTTTTTTGTGTTGCAATTCATCCATCTTAATCCAAGCTCCGGTTTGATGCGAATATGGTGGAATAATAGTATTCTTTCCTGTTTTGATAAACTTTCCAGTATTCATGTCAAATTGTCCAGAAACAAAGAAAGAATCCTTTTCATCGTCATATTCGATACGAACTTTTTTATCTCCTTTTGATCCTAATTGCGATACATCTATCATTCTAGGATGTAGAAATAAATCGTCTATTTCACGAAAGAAACTCTTTGGAAACGATCGTCTTGTCAATAACTTAGGATCTCTTCTCACTCCTTTTCTGTAGAGCTTCATGGACCCTTTTTCCTTTTGAATGTATGTATATTCAGTTCTGTATATTGCAAATGATCCTAATGGAAAATCTCCTTTCTTATCGGCAATTAAGACTTCATGTTTTGCCTTTAGCCCAACTGGATTTTGTGTAATTTGAAATAATAAACTGTTGTATTTGTAAAAAGTTTTACCTGGTAAACTGTCTTTCTTAAATCCATAAACAGACCTGCCATAAAACCATTTATCAACATCATAATCTCCTGTAAAAGCAGTTAATTCAGCAGGAATTAAAAGTGTTGCTGCACTTCCTAACGCGGTATATTTTATAAATTCTTTTCTGTCCATAACTTTGCTAATTAAAACGATCCATCTTTTACACAACGACACGGAACAAACTTGTCTTTCACTAATTTTTTATCTGTAAAAGTCAAAACTTTATCATATTTATTTAGATAGATATAACGTTCCCTGGATAACCACATTGTCACCATTTCTTCTCTTTGAAGCATTTCTGTTTCGCCAAAACGTTCCCACACATAGCCATTTTTTTCCAAGCCTAGCGCCTTCACCGCTGTTTTCATTTCATCTTGATTGGGATTGAGGAATTTGAATTCGTCAAGATCCGATGAATTTGGTAGTCGCCAACCAGGTGGACAAGCTCTTTTAGCAGCATTCATACCATAATATGCTTTTTCTACATCTCTTCTACCACGATTAAATTTCCAAACCTCATCTGTAATGGCTTGATAATCCAAGTCTTCTAAGAACCAAGTAATCAAGTTTCCTCTATCTAAATTATCACGGCGTATGTAGGTTATCGTATTGTATGTTTTTCCGTCGCGCGGGTCTTTGTACGTTCCTCTTGTATATACCACAGCATTTCTTTTTTGATAAAAATTTTCTCCTTCAAGAAATTCACCATTTGGTGTATATTTTCCACGAAGCGAGCCTAACTTTACGCCATTGTCATACTCAGTAATAGAATGCCATCCTGTAGGAACTATATTTGAACCTGAAACTGCGATATCTCCTTCAAATTTTGCGCCTGGAAAATTGCCAAATGAGAATTTTATATCTTTTCCTTGAAAGCGTTCGTACAGAATGTTTGTTGGTGTTATTTTCCCCATAAATGTGGCTTCACCGTATAAATCGCTGGTAAATTTTATGTTTTTAAATTTTAATTGTCCAATTCGTGAAGGATTAGCTTTTCCATTTTTTAAATATACTACGCCTTCATACGTGTCTTTCATGTTAATTTTGGTTTCACCATTCATCTCCAAATCAGCATTTACCGTTGTCTCAACCGTAGCAAAGTACTTGTTGTACTTTTCATATTTGAAGAATGCTTTTGCGCCGTTTTTTGGTCTTCCATTGACAAAGTGTGTTACGACCTCAGCGGTTTCACTTAATACCAATCGTCCATTTTCATCGTTCGGTTTTCCAACTGCGTTGATTCCGCCGTAATATTTAGCATTCCTATACGCTCCTATGGACATTTTTAATGCAGTTACTACATTCGTCCCACTAGTGTTTCCTGTATTCGATCCGCCAGTATTTCCCGTATTTGTTCCGCTTTTGGAAGCATCATCATTAAACGTTACTGCATAATCACTGTTATATCCTTTTAATTTGGTAGCAATACCGTCTGAATTATATACATAAATCATTTTTTTACCGTCACGCTTAAAATCATGTTCTCCAACAGGTTTTCCATTTTCAAATTTCCCTTCGGCAATGATGGAGAATTTATCTTTACGTAAAAAATTTGACGGACATTGCCCTGAGGGAAAAATTCCCCAACGACCTTTTCCGTGTGGCACGCCATTTTTTAATGCTCCGTAATAAAGCATATTCCCAATTTGATAATATGTATCTTCTACCAGGATAACTGTTTTTGGATCGACAGTAAAACCACGTTCGCTATACATATTTCTAGTTCTCGTTGTCAATTCTTCTCTTAACAATCGTCTGCTTTCTCTTTGATATTCTACCGTAGAAAATTCCGCTGAAATGATAAATTCTTTGTACCCCGAATACCCTAATTTTATCGCCAATTTTGTGGGATGATGTAATGCGGTGATTTTTCCTCCTTTTCCTTCTTTGTAGATATATGAAATTGAGTAGTCTGGATCGTTTTTACATTTTTCTTCAAACTCCACAAAGGTTGGACTGTTCATAAATGGAATTCCAAACTCGTGCATATCACTCAAAACACTGACACTGTAGTAGGTATACGGCAAATCATCCGTTACATACATATTGTAAATAAGTCCTTCTCTTGTATGCGAACGGTAGTAACTAGCCTCCGAAAATTCGTAGTGATTTTTTGTTTTGGGTTTGAAGTTCTTCTTGAATTGTTTCGTTATTTTTTTCGTGTGTTCTTTTCCTAATATGTTTACATACCATTGAAACTTTTCGTGCTTAGGAAAGAATAGTTTTCCAGCATCTGTTTGTGCAGAAACCAACGATAAATTTCCAAAAATTAAAATGAGTAATATGAAAAATAGTGTATAGTTTTTGTGAAGAAACAACCGTTTTCGCGTCGACAAAAGAGTAAAATTCATAATGTAATAAAAAAATATTGAATCAAGATAACAGCAATTTCTCATGCTAATTGCCTGATTAAATATACTATAAAATTTTAAATTTAAGAAAATGAAGTGTTTTCTATATACTTTTTAAGTGTTCTTGCATACTATAACTTTTTACCAATACCTAATGTCTCTTGTTTCTAGAATATAAGGTTTAAAGCGGCCTTTTTCTTTTGGATTTCTGTTGATATATGTTGTTTTTTTAATCCAATTGCCTTTGGCATCAAACTCATAATCAAATTGTAAGATTCTTTGAAGTGTTCCATCGGTAAAGTAACTTTCCTCTATCGGATTATATAGCGAATCGTATGTTGTGATTTGGTCTAATAATTCTTCTTCACTCGGTAAAATTGTATACTCTTTTGCGGATGTTAATATGTTTCCTTTATACGCATGTACACGTTTTATGGAAAGTCCGCCCATGGTATATGTATGCTCAATTAGATTCTGTGCGTTGTCATATTGATTTGAAATTTTAGAATCTACATTTTCCAAATTTGACATATTTACAACTCCTGTAATCGCTCCTGCATCATTGTACACTATTTTTGACGTGGACTTCACAGTGTCGTTGTTTTTTATTGTCATACTTTCAACCGTGTTATGAATTGTGTTATGCTTGTTGAATGATTCTTGAAAAAGAGTTCCATTACGATATACTTGAGTGTTTGCTAAAATGCTGTCATTTGTGTAAGTATTTACGATACGAAGTGTGGTTTTTGGATCCGTAGAAAAGTACTGCATTTTAGATTCCACAATAGCGTTATGTTCGTTGTATACATGTTCACTCAGCGAATTCAATCGACCAACATCACTGAAGACTTCTTCTTTTGTAATATTTCCTGCTTCATTAAAATCGTATACAGCCGAAGCTTTCAATTCATCAAATGTATTCTTTTCAATATCTAAGATAAAAGCTTTTTTTCGTACAAGACTGTGTATGTTTCCATATAAATTTTTGACTTGTAAATCATTTTTAAAGTCTTTGTAAACGGGCGTTTTAGAAACTGTAGTTTCTTGTTTGCAGCTTAGTACAAGGAAAAGCAAGCTTACTACAAGAAGTAATTTTTTCATAAAATGTTTGATTTTGGTAACGAATCGGTTCTCGCAATATAAGAATTATAAAGTATAGGTAGGTTTTTATGAAACTCCGTTACAAAGGTTACTTGCTTTTTACAAATTGAATCTACTATAATTCATCTCTTATCGTGCAAACTTTACCAGCTTGCACTTTTATATTTTTTTGTGATGATGTTGCTTTTTACACAATCAAATGCCTAAAGACTTTCACTGGATCTTCTTGAATAACTTCTGTAATTTTTTCGTGATAGATGTTGGCAATTTTTCGGTAGCCTGCATTTTTCAAGTGAATTTCATTGTCCCACTGCGAATCTTCTGGAAATTCTCCACGTAAGTCTATGTGATGAAAGTTTTCGTATTGTGCATCCAAATCAAGGAGCATTTCATTAAATTCGTCTACCAAGTATTTGATAATGACTTCGTGATCTTCCTTTCGCGTGATGTTTTTCATGCCAAACGAAGGTAACAACCACGGACCTTTGATGTTTCTAAAGATAAAGTTATAGCCTTTTCCATTTACTTTTGCATAATCGTAGCCATCCATTAAAATGTTACAGTCTACATTGGTGGTACGCACCGATTTGATAAAAAACTCTATGGCCGTTTTCATTTCTTGCAAACGTGCTTGAAAGATTTCTTTGTTAATTAAACTTTCAGGTTTGGATACTTCATGATTCAAATAGCCCAAAATTTCACTTCCTACAATATCATTTCCGCCTGCGCTGAAGAGTACAATTTTCGGTTTGTGTTTTCGAATAGAATTCAAGGTTTTTTGCAGCGAAATAGCACCTTCATTTTGCACCAAACCGCGTTTACGCTTAATTTCCGTTCCGTACACCATATTTTCCAATGTATCGCCTGCTTTGGCATATTTATCTATGGCATACCCTTTTTTGATGAGGTAGTCAATAATATCTTTTCGTAATGGATAGGCAAACCACGAATCGCCTTCTGCTACTATGGTCAATTCTTTTGGATAAGCCGTTTTGAGTCTTTTTTGTGCAATGCGTATCTGATCGCGTTTAAACTTTTTGAGTTGTTGAGACATGCAATTCCTTTTTTTTGAATTTTCTTAAAATTAAGATATTTTTTTAAAAAAAGATAACGGTTTTTCCCAATCGTTGCGCTTAGTTGCTGTTTTTTTGAATTGAATTGCTGAACGTTTTGAAATGCATGTTCCTTTCTCCTTTATTCGCAACAAATAGGTACATACAGATGAAACACTGTATAGTAAATGCGTATGTATCATTTTCCACACAGTGTTTTTTTTGAATGTAGTAATGCATCGGTTTTAATATTCGTGTATATTCGCACAATTCAAATCAAATGCTTTTGCAAAAACTCTATTTTGTTACATTTTTATAGTTAATGATACTTATAGCTAAAATTTACATATGAAAATCTTCGCTATTATAGCCATTACCATTGGAATTATCGCTTTGTTTTTTGTCGGTGCGTATATGGATAAAAAACGTAATGAGAATGATCTTGATGAGTATCTTGACGAACGAAATCAAAACTTATGAATCAGTTTATTGCCTCACAAAGCGCAAATTGTCAATCCTTCCAGTAGACACTAGGATTTCTTGTATGTTTCCTTGGCTATCTTTTTCAAACGACAAATTGTAACCATCCGCCAACATTTCATTGTCATAGATCAACAATCCTTTGATTGTTTCCTCGCCAAGTGTCACTTCATAGTTTTCTTTTTCTATGTTTTTGATGGTGAATGACACATTGATTTCTTTATTCAAAAAAGAACCGTTTAGTGACATAAAGTCAAACTTACTTAAATCACTTTCAATACGTGTGAGTGTAAATGGTGGAACTGTTGGGTAATACGCCGTAATTTGCATCACGCCATCTTCATTTTTGGTAAATTCTTGCTTGAATGGCGCATCATTCCATTGATGAAAAATATTGTCTGCTTCTCTCACCAATTCTATATCATTTCTTCCCATACGAATCATATAGAGTTTACCTTCGCGCTGTTCAAATTTCATGATATAACCGCCTTTTGTACGATATAATCCCAAGATGTCTTCAGTTGTCAACTTCTCTCCTATCGCTGCAGGAACAATGGCAAAAGCTTCTTTTTCTCCAGTTTTATCCAAGAGAACATCAGCCATTTGCAAGGTAAGCATCATCGGATCAATTTTTCCACTGTTAATTATGGTCACTACTGTAAAATTGTTGGTGTCAAATCGTGCCGTGATGGCTTTCCATGCGCCTGTAGCTCCGCCATGAAAACGATATTGCTCATTTCGGTGTTCGCCACGTTCTACGCCATATCCGTAGTTCTCAATTGTCGTATTTTTGATGAGTTGTTGACTTTTGACAAGGATTTCTTTTGAAAATACATCACTTTTTTTGCTATGTAACAATTGTTCCCAATGCAATTGGTCTTCTAACGTAGAAAATAAATTTCCGTCTCCGTGTACATTGCATGTCCAATCGTAGGTAGTCCAAGTATCAAAGTTAAAATATGGTTTTGCTATCGGTCCTCTGATGTTTTTATAATCGTCCACAAACGATGTATTTGGCATTCCCAAATCTTTAAATAACTGATCTGTGTACGCTACAAAGCTCGTTCCTGTTACTTTTTCAATAATTTGCGTTAATACGATATAATTGGAGTTCGTATACGAATATTTTGTTCCTGGTTCAAAGTTGAGTTCTTGCTGTTTTTCTAGCAATTCCATCACATCTGCATTGTCAAATTTTTGTTCCCACCACGTATATCCTTGCAAACTCCACAACCTGTATACGCCACGTAATCCGCTAGAATGGTTTAATAAGTGTTTTATTTTTATGGAATGTTTGATGTTTTTCATCAGATTTGGCAAATATTTTCGAATGTCGTCTTCCAAACTGAGCTTGCCTTTTTCTTCCAAGGTTAAAATAGCAAAAGCCGTAAATTGTTTTCCGTTTGATGCAATATTGAATCGTGACGATTTCCCGATAGCAATACTGTCTTTTAAATTGGCATATCCTGCGTATTTAGTATAAACTATTTTACCATTTTGAACAATGCCTACTGCGATCCCTGGACCACCTTTTGGCACATCCTGTATGGCGATTTTGTCTAATGCTGCCTGCTGTGCTTCTGTTAATTTTTGTCCAAATGCGAAGAGTGATGTGAGGAAAAAAGCTAAGAAGATTACGTTACATTTCATGTGTATGTGTTTTCGTTTTTTGATGCTACAAATTTGCGAATCTTCTATATAGAAAGCGCGCCAAATCGTGATTTGACACTTTTTTTAAGAACTTTTTTTGCTGAAATATTCTTTAGGCGTTTGCTGTGTGTGCTTTTTAAAAGCCCTGTTAAATGTTGATTTTGAGTTGAATCCAGATTCTAAGGCAATTCCTAACAAGGTTTTGATATCATTTTCATTGGCTTCTACTTTTTTGATGACTTCTTGGGTTCTATACGAGTTTACAAAGTCATTGAAGTTCATTTTGAAACCTTTGTTGATAATGTTTGATACTTTTTTGGGATGTGTATCGAGCTTTGAAGCGACATCAAATAGTGTTAAATTTGGATTGGCAAATAATTGCGCTTCTGTCATTAACTTTTCTAGTTGTTTTTGTAATACTCTATCTTCTTCCGTGATGCTGACTTCTGCTTTTTCTGAATTTTCTGTGGGCTTTTGTTGGTTGTCCGCTTCCGCGAGAAAGGCTACAGTTGTATTCGAATCTAATTTGGGTAAAAACTGAAGATTTATTTTAATACTATGCACATATCCGCTCAAAGCGATGTAATAGAACAAAATTGAAAATGCGAGATAATACCAGTATTTTCTACCAAAGTTTGCCCATTCCGGATTGATGATGAAAAATAAAGCGCGAATGAGCAACAAGCCTAAAAACGCAATGAGAAACCGTTGAATCCAAACGTGCAAGATAGAATCTGCAAAACTTACCGTATCATAGGTTTTCTTTTTGTATTTCGCGTATAACTTTAAAGATTCAAACAGATAAAAGACTAACATCAAAAAACCTGCAATTTGATACCACGCAGAAAAATCTTTATCGCGCTTAACTTCATAAAAGTAATATGTATCTAAAAGCATTGTATCTGTTACCCAAACAATCAAACTATATACTGCATACGCTATGGCAGGTACAAAGTGAAGCCAATCTTTCTTTTCAAGCCTAAAGGAAGGATTCAAAGAACTTTTCACATAAAAATATAAAAATGGAGGCAATAAAAATAGTTGCTGAAACGGCACAAAGAATAGAATTTCCCGATACGTATCTAAGCCATACCAACCTGAATAGCCTAACATAAAAGGTGTAATATACAGGGTGCACAAAAAGATAAATCCAGCTAACCAAAGACTCGATTTTTGTTCGTTTCGGAAACCTCTGTAGCACAATAATAACGTAAATATGACTCCGTGAATAAAAAATATGAGTAAGGTAGAACTTTTAAAACCGAAACCGAAATGCATGTATACTTGTGTCGTTTTTTATGAGGTTAGCGTAAGTATTGTTTAAATTTTTTCCTTCTAAATATAATTAGAAAAATAAGTGCCGGAAGTATAAATACAGCGGCGATGACAAATTCTGAATCCTCAGATTTAGGTTCAGAGGATAAAGCTAGTACTGCGAAGATGGCAGCGATGATATAAACAACTTGACTTATAGCATATAATTTCCATCCTGCTTTTCGTTTTGCCATCATTAGTATAATGGCTATAAATGTTAGCAAGGCAGTGATAAACCAAGCTGTACCAATTGCTAAATAGGGAACATTAAATTTGAATAAGAAGCCGAAAAATAAATAGGCGCCTGTAAGTCCCAGCACGTGAAGAGGTCCCAACATTGCAAGTATAAAAATTAGTGTGTAAATCCCTGGCAAGCGCTTCTTTCTTTGTGATACAGCGTTGATCGTTTCTGCTGTGTGCTGAATTGGTTCACTTTCTTGAACTTTAGCTGGTGCTGAAGCTGTTTTTATGACTTGTTTTTCACCACATTCACGACAAAACTTAGCGTCGTTTGCGATAGAATGCCCGCATGCTGTACAGTATTTCATGTATGATTTTTTTTCAATATAGTTAATATAAATTAAATTACATCGGGAAGATTGCGTTCATAACGAGTTAAATAGTCTTTTCTATTGAAGTGCAAGATTTCTAATAGTTGATCTTTAGTGATGTCTACATATTGGAGGTCAATCTGCATGGAAGCACATTCGTTTTCAAAATCGGCAATAGTTTTTGTCAGTACACAGGTAATTCCCTTTTGACTGTCAAAATCTCGATATTGACAAATTTGACAATACGCCAAGTGATGATTTCGTTGGTTTGAATTGTGCGACATCGTTCAATGTATGATGTTAAAAAATATACTAACGGATCAGCAAAAATAGCACTGCGGTAACTCCTCTGAATAACATGGAATTTCTCAATTTGTCCATTTTAAGTAGTTGCGAAAAAACAAATAATAAGACTGGATATGCTATGAGCGAAAGCCAAAAATACAATTGAGATTTATTCGGACTGTCAGAAAGTATAAACTGTACGTTGACAATTTCTTTAAACGCAAAACACATCAGTATAAAGACAAAAATATATATCATTCCCAAAATTGATATGACAGTACAAATTTTACGGTCAATCGTGTACAATTTTGGTTTTACTGCGTCCGCAAGTTGTAACGCAATGATTCCTAATGAATACCAGAAAAAACCACGCATTACAATATTTTCGAAAATGTATACTGTGTATTCTAAAAATTCGTACATGCGAGTGTTTAGTTTCTAAATTTGGAACGGCATTAATTTGAATGTTGTCAATGAATAATCCGTTATTTCGTTAAATAATCTCTGATATCTTTTGACCAGTATAAAAACAAAAATATAGCTGCTGGTAATACAACCAATAGTGTCCAACTTGTAGAATAATCATCTGTTTCGGAAGGAATTCGACTTAAGATAAACAGTAAAATAAATAATGCTTGACACGCAGAGTAGATATACAAGCCCATTTTCTTTTTAGACAGCATCATAATTGCGCCAATCATGGTTCCAACACATGTGGCAACATACACATAATATAAAAAGTCTCCTGCGCCAAAATAGGACAATACGGTATCATACAAAAGCGATTTCCCCATGGAAAATAAAGATCCGATAATGGTAAAAATTACTAAGATAGTCAGGATGGTTGGTGCGCCTCTTCTTTCTACAAATACGACTTCTTTTTGTTGTTCGGAACCTTCAAGAGGTTTGAATTTAATATCGTTTGAGGTGTCTTTTTGAGGCTCTAGTGAATTACTCATAAATATTTCGGTTTTTATTTTGAAAATGAAAGATATGATATCTGTTGCTATTTGGCAAAAAGTGTTACAAATAGTTTTGTTTTGGGTTTACAAAACTACTTTAACATTTTACATTTAGCGTTTTACATTTTAAATTTCATCTATTTGATTTGCTGCAAAAATAATATGATAATTTCTATCAATATCTATAATTAGTCTTGCAACTTCTTCTCCATCTGTAAAAACTTTCTTTTGTTCTTCATCTATTACCAAATTCGGCTTTTCCATATCTTACTTTTAATTACAACACGTTTGTTGCTACAATGTACTCAAATGTTACATTTCCTACAAAAAAGAAAATTTAAAAACATAAAATATACTCTTAAACAAAATTATGGATTCCTGCCTCCGCAGGAATGACAATTAGTTTCAAAGTAACACATCTACAAAAAACAAATTCACAAATTCACAAATTGACGAATCGACAAATACACAAAAAAAATCTAAAAGCGAAGCCTGTCTAACAATCTAACAGCGCCAGCGGTCTAAAGCGAAGCGTGTCTATCAAAGAAAAACAACTTCATAAAATTTAAAGTTCAAGTATTATTATGTAAATTTGCACTTCGAAAAACAGACAACAAAATTTTAAGATATGAGTACATACGATATCATCGTTTTAGGAAGTGGTCCTGGTG
>CAZHSA010000096.1:0-11527 GCA_964535135.1 uncultured Kordia sp. | reverse complement strand
ACCATAAAAATCCAATCAAAGCTCCTACAAATGCGGCAATGTATATGGTAATTTCTCCTGCTCTTGGAATGTACATGACATTGAGATATTCGGAGAAAATTAGGTTTCCAGAAATCCACGCAAATATTCCCAAAGTGAGCACAATGATGACCGAAGTTCCGGCGGCGAGTCCGTCAATTCCGTCGGTGAGATTTGCTCCATTAGAAACCGCCATGATGATAAATATGACAATCGGAATGAACACCAACCACGCATATTTTGCATAGTCAGGATTTACCCAAGTAACCAATTTTGCATAGTCGATCTCGTTGTTTTTCACAAACGGAATCGTCGTTTTCATAGAGCGTTTTTCTTCTCCAAATTTTTTATCAGGTGCTGTATTACTTT
This sequence comes from uncultured Kordia sp., assembly GCA_964535135.1. Taxonomy (GTDB): domain Bacteria; phylum Bacteroidota; class Bacteroidia; order Flavobacteriales; family Flavobacteriaceae; genus Kordia. The sequence continues at coordinate 11,140 of CAZHSA010000096.1, read as the reverse complement.
GCAATATTTGCTGCTGTTTCACCGCTGGTAATTCTTCTCTAATCGTTACATCTTGATGAAAGAACAACGTAGCTCCCACAATGATTCCCAAGCCTAATTGCCCTAGTATTTTAAAGCGTCCTTTGAGTCCTTTTTTATCGTTTTTAAATTTCTTAATGTAATCATCTATAAAACCGATAATTCCCATCCAAATAGTCGTAACGATCAATAAGATGATGTAGATGTTTTCTAGTTTTGCAAAAAGTAATACTGGAACCAGCGTTGCCAAAATGATGATGATTCCTCCCATTGTTGGCGTTCCTGCTTTTTCTTTTTGTCCCGCTAATCCTAAATCGCGCACCGTTTCTCCAATCTGCTTGGAGCGCAAATAGTTGATAATTCTTTTTCCAAAAATCATAGAAATCAACAACGAAAGAATCACTGCCATTGCTGCCCTGAAACTCAGATAGCCAAACAAGGAAGCTCCAGGAAACTGGTATTGCTTTTCGAGATATTCAAATAAGTAGTATAACATGTTCTTTGTAAGGTGTTGATGCTGTTTTTAAAACTGATTATTTATTGACTTAAATCGTCTAGTATTTCTTTTGCTATTTTGTAATCGTCGAAATCGGTTCGTTTTCCCTTGATTTCTTGATAGGTTTCATGTCCTTTTCCTGCAATGAGAATGATGTCGTTTTCATTTGCCATTTGACATGCTGTTTTTATGGCTTGCTTCCGATTGGTAATCGAAAGTGTTTTTTTATAGTTTTGCGGCTCTACGCCTTTTTCAATGGCTTCAATGATGGTGATCGGATCTTCACTTCGCGGATTGTCGGACGTAAAGATTGCTTTTGTACTTAAGCTTGACGCGATGTGTCCCATTTTTGATCGTTTCGTCACATCACGATCGCCACCACAACCCACAACGGTAATGAGTTGCTCATTTCCTGTGCGAATATTGTTGACCGTTTCTAATACATTTTTTAAGGCATCTGGCGTATGCGCATAGTCTACAATGACTGTAATTTTATTTTTTGTGATGAAATATTCAAAGCGTCCACTTACGTTTTCCAGTTCACTGATCAATCGTAAGATTTCCATTTCTTCCAAGCCTAACAATTCCGCCGTAGCGTAAATAGACAATAAATTGTATGCGTTAAAACTTCCGATAAGCTTCGTCCAAACTTCGTTATCGTTTATTTTTAGCAGCAATCCAGCCAGACTATTTTCTAAGATTTGCGCACGATAATCCGCATAGGTTTTAAGTGCGTACGTATATTTTTTTGCTTGTGTGTTTTGCATCATCACCAAGCCATTTTTATCATCAATATTAACCAAACAGAACGCATCTTTCGGCAATTCGTCAAAGAATTTCTTTTTGACATCTCGGTAAGCGGCAAACGTATCGTGGTAATCTAAGTGATCGTGAGACAGATTTGTAAAGATGCCGCCTTGAAATTCTAATCCGGCCGTTCTTTTTTGATGAATTCCATGCGAAGAAACTTCCATGAAACAGTATTCCACACCTTCATGATTCATTTTTTCCAAATACCTGTTGATTGTCAACGAATCTGGTGTTGTATGCGTGGCTTTGTATTCAGTATCGTTTACCAAAATGCGCACTGTGGATAACAGTCCAACTTTATATCCTGCTTTTTTAAAGAGTTGATATAATAAGGTTGCCACCGTCGTTTTTCCGTTGGTTCCTGTAACACCAATCAATTTTAAATTTCCAGAAGGATTTCCATAAAAGTTAGCTGCCATAATTGCCAACGCACTACTTCCATTATCTACTTGAATGTAGGTAACTCCGTTGACGATTTTTTCAGGAATCATATCACAGATGACAGCAATAGCTCCAGCTTTGATGGCTGAATCAATGTAACTGTGTCCGTCAAATTCGTATCCTTTGATGGCAACAAACACATCGTTCAGTTGCACTTTTCGTGAATCAAAGACCAGTTCGCGCACAGCGATATTTGTATCGCCAGTAACTGCTTCGATATGAACTTTATATAATATGTCTTTTAGTATTTTCACGATAGTTCTAGTACAATTCGTTTTTCTGTTCCTATTTTTTCACCTGCTTCTAGCGATTGTTTGGTTACTTTTCCGCTTCCATTGATTTCGACACGCAGCCCTAAGTTTTCTAATAGCGGAATGGCATCCATTGCTGGCATTCCTACTACGTTTGGCACGATGGTTTTGTATTTTAGCGCCTTTTCTTGATACGATTTATAGTTTTCCTCTACAATCGCTGGTACTTTTTCAATATTTTCTACTTGATCAAATATTGGAGTATCTCTGTATATTTTGTGTGCAATTTTCTTAAAAACGGGCCCGGACACATCTGCGCCGTAATACCCAATTTTTTGATCTGGTTCATGAATGACTACAATGCACGAGTATTTTGGATTTTCTACTGGAAAGAATCCGGAGAAGGTTGAAATGTATTCTCGGTTTTCTTTAATAGCATAGTTTTTTTGACAGGTTCCAGTTTTTCCCGCCATAGAGAAATTAGGCGAATACAATCCGTTTCCTGTTCCGTGTTCTTTTTCAACCACGTTTTGCATCATCTTGGTAACTTTCGCAACCGTTTCTTTGGAGCATATTGACGGATTGATGACTTCTTTTTCAAATACTTTCTCGCTTGTATACCAATTTTCTCGTACGGCTTTTACAAATCGTGGACGCACCATTTCGCCGCCGTTGGCTATGGCATTGTAAAACGCTAAAATTTGTAATGGCGTCAATTCTACTCCGTATCCGTACGCCATCCATTGCAATGAAATTCCACTCCAACTTTTATCATTTGGATGTGGCACAATCGGTTTTGGTTCTCCTTTTATTGGTAAATCAAGCGGATTGTGCAGATTCATATTATAGAGTCTGTCCACAAATTTCTTTGGGTTTTTTCCGTAGAAATTGTCAATGATTTTCACAACTCCAACATTCGAAGACACTTCAAACGCTTTGGAAGCTGTGATAATTCCATATCCGCGTCGGTTGGAATCTTCTACAGTTTCGCCATAAAACGTTAAGCGTCCTTTTTCGGTATCAACCAAATAATCACTATCAATTACTCTGTCTTCTAGCACAGCTACCATCGCCATTAACTTGAATGTTGAACCTGGCTCATGTCGCTCACCAACTGCATAATTGTATCGCTCTGTATAGTTTCCTTTGCTATTTCTTCCTAAGTTCGAAATGGCTTTTATTTCTCCCGTTGCCACTTCCATCACAACTACACAACCATGATCTGCTTTGTATTTTTCTAACTGTTCTAACAAAGCATGATGCGCAATGTCTTGCACGTTTACATTGATAGATGAAATGATGTCATAACCATCTTGCGGTTCTAAATCATTGTCATTGGAAAGCGGTTTCCATTGCCCTTTGGCAATTTTTTGCTCTAAACGACTTCCTTCTTTTCCTCGTAAATCTTCTCCGAAAGCACTTTCCAAACCAACACCTACTTTGTCTTCCATTTCATAACCAATGGTACGACGTGCAATGCTTCCGATTGGATATTCACGTACGGTTTTCACCTTGTCTATAAATCCACCTCTGTTTGCGCCACGTTTGAAGATTGGAAATTCTCGTATACGAATGTATTCTGCATAACTCAGGTTTCTAGCAATCGCATAAAACTGCGCTTTGTTGGCACGTGCTTTCGTAAGTCTGCTTTCATGATACGCAGATGATTTTCCTAGTAATTTGGATAATGAATCCGAAAGTGCTTTTACATTGTCTGAAAAAACCGTTTTGTTGACTGTTTTTGTATCAAAGTAGATATCATATTTAGAAACCGAAGTGGCAAGCAAACTACCATCGTCTGCATATATATTTCCGCGACTTGGCTCAATAACTGCTTTTCTGAGTGTTCCTTCTTCTGCCAACGCTCGGTATTCGTCACCTTCTACAAATTGCACATTGACCAACTGTACCACCACCGCAACCGCGAAGAGAAACATACCTCCTGCGACAAAATATAAACGATTTAATATGTTTTTTTCGGTTACTGGCATTTATTTTATTGTTGTGACGTTACTCTTATTTTTTTTGGCGGATTTTTAGATGGTGCCAATCCGCTTTGGGCCACTTTTTCGGTGATGTACGATTCAAATTTTAGTTGCTGCAATGTTTCTCTTGCTTGCGTAAATTCACTTTTCAGTTCTTTTACTTCTTCATTGAGCTTTGCAATTCTGTGTACTTTTTCATCTGCCCAATGCGAACTTGCAATCATGATCAAGGCTAAAAACGAAGCAAAAAGGATGAAGCGCCAATTTTTGATCGCATCATCTTTAATGAGAAACTTCCCTTTGAGTATGTCATATATATTTTGTTTCATTTTACAGACGTTCTGCTATTCTTAGTTTTGCGCTGCGCGCTCTGTTGTTTGTTTTTATTTCTTCTTGCGATGGAATAATTAGTTTCCCCACTTTTTTAAAAGGCACTTCTACTCTACCATAAAAATCCTTTTCTGGTTCGCCTTCAAAGAGTCCATTTCGGATAAATCGTTTGACCAATCTATCTTCCAGCGAATGGTAACTGATCAAGCTTAATCGTCCGCCTCTTTCTAAGATTTCCTGTGTTTGCTCTAGAAATTCTTTTAAGACTTCTATTTCTTGATTTACTTCGATACGAATGGCTTGATAGATTTGCGCCAACACTTTATGTTCTCGGTGTTTTGGCAAAAACCGTTGCAATGCTACTCGCAATTCTTCCGTAGTACGAATTGGCTGCTCTGATCTTGCTAATACAATTTGTGTCGCAATTGCTTTTGCATTTCGCACTTCACCATATAAAGACAAGATAGATCGCAAGTCATTTTCATCATATTCATTTACGACATGATAGGCTGAAAGTTCACTTTCTTGATCCATGCGCATGTCCAAATCAGCTGTAAAGCGTAATGAAAATCCGCGTTCTGCTACGTCAAACTGATGTGATGACACGCCAAAATCACCTAAAATTCCATCTACTTTTCGCACTCCATAAAACCGTAAGAACTTTTTAAGATGTCTGAAATTTTGATTGATCAGCGTAAACCGCGGATCGTCTAGTGCATTGTCAAGCGCATCTTGATCTTGATCGAATGCATATAGTTTTCCATGTGCTCCTAATTGATTCAAAATTTCTTTTGAATGTCCGCCGCCTCCAAAAGTCACATCTACATAGACACCATCTTCTTTGATGTTGAGTCCTTCAACCGTTTCTTTTAGCAATACAGGATTATGATATTCCATCGCCATCGTCATTTCCCATTACATCTTCTGCCAAATCTCCTATGTCAACATCTGCATCGTCTGTTGCTGCATTGTACTGTTCTTTATCCCAAATTTCTATTATGTTGATTGCGGACGACAGTACTATTTCTTTTTTGATGCCTGCAAAAACCACTAAGTCTTTCGGAATTAACAATCTTCCTGCTGCATCAATTTCCACCATACGAACACCTTTGCTAAATCTTCGAATGAAATCGACATTTTTCTTTTTAAAACGGTTCAATTTGTTTAGTTTTTGCGTCACCAAATCCCATTCACTCATCGGATGCAATTCTAAACACGAACCAAATAAACCTTCTTTGATGACAAAACCTTGCTCCAAAATTGGAGACAACTGCTTTTTTAAACCCGCAGGAACTAGCATTCGCCCTTTGGCGTCTACTTTACATTCGTATGTTCCGATCAGATTTATCACGTGAGAATATGGTTTACCTATTATAAGATTCAAATATATTGAAAAAATTACCACATTTTACCACATTTTACCACTTTGTTAATAAGTTTTTCCACTTTTTAACTAAAAAGCCTGTAAATAGGCTATAAATCAACTCTTTGAAAGTGGGATTTTAAACACACAACTCTACTTTTTTTGAATATTTCTGTTATGTTTAGCTATTTTTTGAGACATTTAAAAAAAAGCGTTTTTATAATTCCGAAATGCCTATATTTGTCTCTTGTTAAAAAACTGATAGCCATTAATGAAAGAAAGCTTTAAAAAGGAAGGGAAATTTAACTATCTCGAATTGGGAGAAGGAACACCTATCGTTATTCTGCATGGCTTAATGGGTGGCTTGAGCAATTTTGAAGCTGTTACCGAAAATTTTTCAGCAAAAGGATATAAGATTTTAATTCCAGAATTGCCTATTTATACAAAGCCACTTTTGAAGACAACCGTAAAGAATTTTGCGAAGTATGTTAAAGAGTTTATTTTGCATAAAGAACTCGATAAAGTAATTCTATTGGGCAATTCACTTGGCGGACATATTGGATTGTTAACTACGAAGTTATATCCTGAATTGGTAAAAGGTTTAGTGATCACCGGAAGTTCTGGTTTGTATGAAAGTGCAATGGGCGATGGATATCCAAAACGTGGCGATTACGAATTTATCAAAAAGAAAAGTCAAGATGTTTTTTACGATCCTGCAGTTGCCACAAAAGAGATTGTAGATGAAGTTTTTGCTACTGTGAATAATCGTAGCAAGTTGATCAAAACGTTAGCAATTGCCAAAAGTGCTATTCGCCATAATATGGGAAAAGATTTGCCTAAAATGAACGTTCCTACGGGAATTATTTGGGGAAAAAACGATACGGTAACACCACCAAATGTTGCTGAAGAGTTTCACGAATTGTTACCAGATTCTGACTTGTACTGGATTGACAAATGTGGGCACGCGCCTATGATGGAACATCCTGAAGAGTTTAACGAATGTCTGCAAGACTGGCTTACTAAGCGTAATTTTTAAACTGATTTTTTATGAAGATTAAATCTGCCGAATTCGTAATGAGTAATTCGGACGTTGCCAAATGTCCTAAAAATCCGATTCCGGAATACGCGTTTATTGGTCGCTCTAACGTTGGAAAGTCTTCATTGATTAATATGCTGACACAACGTAAAAGCTTGGCAAAAACTTCGGGAAGACCAGGAAAAACGCAACTTATCAATCATTTTAAGATTAACAGCGAATGGTTTTTGGTGGATTTACCAGGCTATGGGTATGCACGTGTTTCTAAGAGCACGAAGAAAGTTTTTCAAAAGTTTATTACCGAATATTTTAGAAAACGTACACAGTTGGTTTGCGGATTTGTGTTGGTTGATATTCGTCACGAACCACAGAAGATAGATTTGGAATTTATGCAATGGTTGGGCGAAAATCAGATTCCATTTTGTATTATTTTTACCAAAGCTGACAAATTACGTCCGTCACAGATTGACACACATGTTGAGAAGTATAAAGCTAAGTTATTGGAAGATATTTGGGAAGAAGTACCGCAGTATTTTGTGACCTCATCTTCGAAAGCGATGGGCCGTGATGAAGTGTTGGATTTTATCGGACAGATTAATCAGGATTTGAAAAATTCATAGTCTTACTTTTTGATTCTATCAACTGAATTAACTCCGTTGTGGTTTCTATTTTTTCTATTTCACGTTTCGGAATCCATTCCGTTAGTTTTTGATCTTCTTGAAGAAAGATTGCTGGATATGTAGTTTCTATATTTTTGTGTTTCTTTTCAAATTCGTCGCTGTGTAAAAATTCTAGCGAAAGCTTCGTAGTGCTTCTAAATTCTTTCCAAAGTGCATTTTCCGTAAACGTATCGTGCGTTATGGTACATAATTTACATTGATAGGTTTTTGGACTAATTAGTTTATGCGCCACATCGAGCAAACTGTTAAGTTTTCCTGAGCGTGCGTTGTATATGAAGATAATGTTGGACATTGGGGTGTTGGGTGTTGAAAATACTTTTATATTTTACATTTTCAGCTTTACATTTTACATTTCTTTTTCGATTGTTGTCAGTTGTGGGTTTTCGATTCAACATCTTAACTTTATTTGTCTGTTTTTCTATTGAAAACTTACTAAAAAACTCTTGACTTATAGCGCACAATGATTCCTAAGACACTTTTCATGATACATTTTGAGTTTTATAGTTAACATTTTCATACTTTTAAGAGACCAAACTTTTAACCATGCAAGCAACTACCATTGACGAAGTGATTTCGTTTTTAGATCAAATTATCCAAGAGAATAAAGAAATTCCGAATACAATGGGCTATTTCGCGGCTTTGTACCATAAGGTTACTTGCAAAGTAAAGGAAGGTATTGAGAATGATTTTTTTGATGATAATCCGCGCATGGAAAGGTTAGATGTCATTTTTGCGAATCGCTATTTGCAAGCGTATACCGAGTTTAAAAACGGGACCACCCCAAGTACTTCTTGGCAAATTGCTTTTGAAAAAGCAGATAGTTATTGGTTGTTAGTGTTACAACATTTGTTATTAGGAATGAACGCACATATTAATCTTGATTTGGGAATTGCCGCTGCGGAAGTGATGAAAGGAAAGCCTATTGAAAATTTACATGATGACTTTAACAAAATAAATGAGATTTTGAGCGAACTAGTGAGTGATGTCCAAAAAGAATTGTCGCTTATTTGGAAATTTTTAGCCAAAATCATTAAAGTAACAGAAAAGTTTGATACTATTTTGATCGATTTCAGCATGAAACTTGCCAGAGATGGCGCATGGAAATATGCTACTTTGTTAGCGAGTTCACCTGAAACCGAATGGACAAATTTGATTGAAGAACGCGATGCAAAAGTTGCCAAAAAAGCTAACATCGTCATCAATCCTGGTTTTTTGATTCGCTTGTTGTTTAAGATTATCCGAATCGAAGAAACTGGCAATATTAGATCGAGAATTGAGATTTTAGAGAAAGATTAAAACCTCAATTTAATGCATCAATCAAAATTGATTTACTTCTTTACAATCTCTAATTTTTCTGCAAAGTAATCACAGAAGTCCAACATGGTTGCACTCATTTTTTCGTCGTTGGTTGCACGTTGAAAGGTACGTGCCATTGACACTAAGGTTTGATGATAAAATACTTTCATTTCATCCACAGGCATATCTTTCGTCCATAAGTCAATTCGCAAACTCTCTTGTGCTTTATGATCCCAAACAGATACCATTACTGCTTTGGAAGGTTCACTTTCTATACCACCATCTTTTGCTGTCCAATTGATGTTTTCTGGAACATTGTTTTCATCAACGGTAACTGCAATTTTTATTTCGGACGTCATTTTTTTCGCCATTATTTCTTTGGTTTGTACTTTGAATTGTTAAATATTTCTTTGGAAGGTTTCCCCAAAAGATTTTGCAAAGATACATCATTATTTTCCATATACGCTTTCACAATGCGATATCCTATATAACGACCAATGCCACCTGGCGATTCATTATCTAATGCTAAATAAAATTTAGAGAATGGTGCTAAATTCAAGAAACGCGCCTCTAGTTTTTGATCGGTACTGTACAACAATTCTTTCTCAATAAAATACGTCCAAATTTGTGCTTCATTCTCGGCTGCCCAAGCGGCTTGTGTCTCTGTATATCCAAATTGCATCGCTATACTTGTTGCTGGCACTAATTGCGACGCAATGTATTGTACTTTTCCATAGTAAACCATTTTGCCTAAAAAAGTACGTTCGCGCAAAGGCGGCACTTGCGTAAATCCAAATTCTGTGGCAATATCTACAGGAATCATTTCTTTTTCGAAATTATGTGAAATGTACTGTTGAATTCCTTCATAAAACTTATGATCAGCACCTAAATACGTATTGAGCGCTATTAGAATTTTGTCTTTAAACAGAATGACTTTTTTGCGATAATCCTCTGAAGTCACCGTAAATACTTTTGGTGTGTCGTATTCAGGAAAGTAAAATGCTATGTGTTGCAAAACGGACGTAATGTCGCGGTGAACCGGTGCAAAATCTGAAAACACGGCGTCAAGCTCAATTTTTAATTCTTTTTGCAAAGGATCATTCATCGTGTAAATCCATGTAGAATCTGCCACAGACGGCGGAAAAAATAACGGATATGCTTTTTTCAGTTTTGGTAAGTCGGATGGTTTCGCATCTAAAAAAACTTGATCAAACCGAACTACATTTACATCTAAAGGAATGGCTGCAATTTCTTTTTCAAGAGAATTTTCTTCGGCACATCCAATTATAAGTAATACACACAAATACACTAACTTTTTCATCATAACTTTTATATCATCCTATAGCGTAACGCAACTTCTACCTATAAATTTTATTGAGCTACTATCTTTGACTGCAAAGTTACTTTTTTTATCTTGTAAAAAAATTGAAATATATGCAAACTGACAAGGTTATAGACCATATTGTAGCATGGTTAAAAACATACGCTACTAACGCAAGAGTGAATGGATTTGTAGTTGGTGTTTCTGGCGGAATTGATTCGGCAGTTACGTCTTCTTTGTGTGCCAAAACTGGCTTACCTACTTTATGTATTGAAATGCCAATTCATCAAGCAAAAAGTCACGTAACGCGTGCGCAGGAACATATTAAACAATTGAAAGAGCGTTTTGAAAATGTGACGGACACACGTGTAGATTTAACACCCGTTTTTGAAGAATTTAAAACAGAAGTTTCTTTAGAAGGCGCACAAGCCACGGTTGATATGGCATTGGCAAACACCAGAGCGCGTTTGCGCATGACTACATTGTATTATCATGCTGGTTTGTTGGGAAGATTGGTGGCAGGAACTGGAAATAAAGTAGAAGATTTCGGCGTAGGTTTTTATACTAAATATGGTGATGGTGGTGTGGATTTAAGTCCGATTGCTGATTTGATGAAAAGTGAAGTATACCAATTGGGAGAAGTGCTAAAAGTACCTGAATCTATTATGAAAGCAGCACCTTCCGATGGTTTGTTTGGCGATGCTCGAAGTGATGAAGATCAAATTGGTGCGAACTATGACGAATTGGAGTGGGCAATGCGCATGGATGATGCAGGAAAAACAGTCGAAGACTTTACTGGAAGACAACAAGAAGTATTCAAAATTTACAAACGATATAATACTGCGAACCAACATAAAATGATTCCAATTCCAGTCTGCACAATACCGCAAAATCTTACATAAAAATTCGCCTTTTTTAATAGTTTTTATAAAAATTTGTTTAAATTTGTTGCTACAGACCCCCTAAACCTGAAATAAAAATTGATTCGTTTTTATGTTTGCATGACATGTCCATAAACGAAACTTTCTTTATGTGATGGTCTGATTTAATAATAACTTTAAAAACTAAATTATGGTTAAAGTATTAATTGCAGACAATCATCCCATTGTTCGA
>CAZHSA010000095.1:0-11558 GCA_964535135.1 uncultured Kordia sp. | reverse complement strand
TGACTTGGTATGTATTATGAGTGTGAATCCTGGTTTTGGCGGACAATCGTTTATTGAAAATACCTATGATAAAGTTAGAAAGTTAAAAGCATTGATTACTGAGAAAGGTGCTGCAACTGAAATTGAGATTGACGGTGGCGTAAATGACAAAAATGCAAAAGCATTGATTGATGCTGGCGCAGATGTGCTGGTGGCGGGAAGTTTCGTTTTTAAATCGGAAAATCCGACGCAGACGATTCAGAATTTAAAGAAGATTGTTTCTTAGAGAAACGTTTTTATAAAGTAAAAAAAGCGGTGTATTTTACAATATGACCGCTTTTTTGTTGTGCTTTTTTTACTGCGGACAGAAAATTTCTTGTCCTATCAACATTCCTTGTTCGTTTGGTTTGTAGCGGAAACATTTTCCAGATGCTGTTTTCATAATAATTCCACGGTTTATGTTACTGATGAACACATCACCATCTTCTACATGAAATTTAGCAAGTGGATTATTTGTACTAACTCCTACAAAACCCGTATCGGCGCCAGCTTCTGCTTGGCACGCATCTCCTACTCCATTTCCGTCTGTATCTAATTGATTATTATTAGCTATAGTTGGGCAATTGTCACATGGATCGCCAATGCCATCGTTGTCGGTATCGGTTTGATCGGGATTTGAAATATCATCACAATTATCTACATTACTGGAAAGTCCATCACTAGTACAATTTTCAATAGCTCCCAGAACATCCGAACAGGTAAAACCGTTATTGTTTAAATTGATTGCAGAATAATCTACACCCCGTTCAATAAGTTTTTTTAATACACAACAATCCGATAACTGCATATTGTTTTCCAATATTAATTCTAAATTATTGAACGAAAGGAAATCGGCTATTACTGAAATATCTGTAAGACTGCTATTATTGGTTATTTCTAATCTTCCCATATTTGCCACGTTATCTATACCTGATAAACTTGTAAATGATGTATTGGATAGTAGTTCTATTGCTCCTGAAACCAAGATTAAATTGTTTAAGCCTTGTAAATCTGTAAGATCGGTATCTTCAATAGTTAATAAATCTATTTCTGTCACATTTTGCAAACCAAACAAATTATTCAAATTACTTTGCCTAATTGCTAGATCTCCGATGGTAGTTACGCTTTCTAAACCATTCAAATTTTGTATCGGATTGTTAACCAATGTCAACGTATGTATTGTTGTGCCTATCTGTAAATCACTTAAACTTGTTAAAGATGCATTTCCTTCTATATGTATGGGATCATTATTATTAGACAAATTTCCTAAAAACGCTACCGAAGTAAGACTATCATTATTGAGGATTTCAGTTACTCCTGACGCAGTAGGCGTGTACGATAATTTGAAATTTAAGTTAGATAGTTGTGGGTTATTTTTCATTTTAGGGCCACTTCGTGTTATGATATTTGTGGTTCCATCTCCTAAAATAATTGATTGTAGATTATCATTATTACTAATTTCTATATTTCCAACGACACCTGTGAGACTCGGAAATGAAATTGTTGTGAGAAGATCACAATTTACAATTCTTGTTTGACCTTCTATACTTTGAATATTTTCCAAGCCTGCTAACGATGGAAGACTTTGTTGTATTTCTATTTGTAAAAAACCCGTAATTTCTGTAAGAAAAGAAAGTCCTGAAATATCTGTAACTCCATTTGGGTCAAAAAAATCTCCAATTTTAAGGTTGTTTACAGAATTACAAGTACCAGCATAGGTGGCAACAAAATCATCAACATTTTGTTGTGTTAGTAGTTGTACAGTTGAATTGGTACCACAAATTTGGGCTTGCAAACTAAGTAATCCAAAAAAGCATACAACAGTTAAATGTATTGTTTTCATTTTGAATTTTTTATTGTGGACAGAGAATTTCTTGTCCTATTAGCATTCCTTGTTCGTTGGGTTTGTAACGGAAACATTTTCCAGAAGCCGTTTTCATGATGATTCCTCGGTTGATATTGCTAATGAATACATCACCGTCTTCAATGTGTAACTTGCTTAATGGCATATTTGTGCTGATTCCTACAAACCCTGTATCCGCTCCAGCTTCGGCTTGACATGCATCGCCAACACCATTTCCGTCCGTATCTAATTGATTGTTGTTAGCAACGGATGGACAGTTATCACATGCATCACCAACACCATCATTATCGGTATCTAATTGATCAGGATTGCTTAGATCTTGGCAATTATCGTTGGAAAGAACACCATCTTCGCCACAGTTATCAAAAATATCGTGAATGGAATTACAGTTTGTATTGTTTCCATATAATGTGAAGCTTCCTGTTACGGTTCCTTGATTGTAAAAACGATCAAGAATACAGCATTCATCTAAGTTAGTATTGTTTACTAGAAACATATTTTGATGAATTTTTACAATGTCTTCCATGTAACTGATATCTGTCAAGTTTTGATTCCCTGAGATTCTCAAGTCTCCAAAAATTTCTATGTTTTTTCCAAGGTCATTTACATCATTAAGACTAGGATTATCACTAATCGTTAAATCTCCAGACCGTGCCAAAAGTCGCAAATCATTCAAATTATCTAAATTTGCATTATTTATAATTGAAATTCCTTTTCGAAAATTGGTGAGTGTACTGAATAAATTTAGTGTACTTAATGAAGCATTTCCTTCAATTAAGACTCCCAAATCTGCGGAAGCAGCAGTATAATTTGCCAATGTAAATTGAATGTCCGTTAGACTTTGGTTATTTACTAATTTTAACTCATTAAAAGAAAGTTGTGTATTATTTCCGATAGCAATAGATTGTAACACATCGTTTTCTCTTACTTCGAGTTTATTTATAGATGTTCCTAATCCTGGAAGCGCAATGGTTTGTAATTGATCGCAATTCGAAACTAGAAATTGAGTTCCAAACGAAGACAAACTCCCCAATGCATCCAAATTTGTTAAACTAGCATTATCGCTAATCGTAATATTTCCACCGATAGTTGTTAATGTATTTAAACCGTCAAGTGTTGCGAGCGACGCATTATTGTTAAGCGTAATATTTGCAGGAATAGCGTTTAAGGTTAACCCTGTTAGGGAAGTTAAAGCACTATTATCCGTGATTGAAACATTTCCACCGACTGCATTCAAGGAAGTTAAAGCTGCCAAAGTTACCAAACCAGTATTGGTGATTGTCATATTTGACGAAATAGAATTTAAGGTATTAAAACCTGGCATAGAAGCTAAGGCAGGGTTTTGTGTAAGCTCAAATTGTCCATTCACAGAAGTCATACTTGTAAATCCTCCTATTGAAGATAATGATGAATTATCATTAATTGTAAGATTTCCAGATACCAAAGAAGTTGCGCTAAAACCATTTACAGAAGTTAATGAAGCATTATCATTTATTTCCAAATTCCCTGAGATTGAAGAAACTCCATTGAAACCATCTATGGTAGCTAAAGAAGGATTATCATTAATCAAAATATTTCCAGTAACGGCAGAAGCGCCATTTATAACTTGTATTGACGTTAATGAAGGATTACTTCGTATGTTACAATATTGCAAAACACTAGCATTCGTATTCAATCCATTTAATGAGGTTAAACCAGTATTTGTAATCGTCAAACTTTCTAAATTCACAAAACTTTCTAACCCAGCTATGGAAGTGAGCGAAGGAGTATTTGATATGGTAATTTTTGTATCGTCAGTTCCTGTCCCATCATTGTCTACCACTAACCCTGTGAGCGCAATCAAATTTGGATTGTTAGAGATGTTTATTGATCTAACTCCTTCACTTAGCGTCACGGAAAAGTCCGTAATACCGTTGTTAACAACTGTTGCATAATCCATTACTTTAAGACCTAGTGGAAAACCGTTTAAACTTTGCAAAGAAGGATTGTCTGTAATTCTCAAACTACCGAACTCATTAGGCGATGTAATATTTTCTAAACCACTTATAGAGGTCAAATTAGGATTATTCGTTATATCTAAAGTTGCTGAACTTTGATAATAATTATTTCCTATTTCAACAAGATTTTGAAGACCATTTAAAGTAGTAAGACTTGTATTTCGGATAATCAAAGCACCGCCAATTTCCGTTAGAAAAGAAAGCCCTGATACATCCGTGATGTCATTTATGGCTGTCGATCCACTCCCTATCAATAAAGAAATTCCTACTCTATTACAACCTGAACTCCCATAAGTAGCCACAAAATTGTCAACACTTTGCTGCGTATATAGATTCACTGTATATGAAGTACAGTTTTGCGCCTGCAAATTCATTAATCCCAAAAGAGCTATAATGAATATGTATATTTTTTTCATATTATTTACAATTTATTGTGGACAAACAATTTCAGTTCCGACTAATTTTCCATTGGTATCGGGTTGGTAACGAAAGCATTTTCCATCGGCAGTTTTCATAATGATTCCACGATTGATATTACTGATGAATACATCACCGTCTTCAATGTGCAATTTACTTAATGGCATATTTGTGCTGATTCCTACGAACCCAGTATTTGCTCCAGCTTCTGCTTGGCATGCGTCTCCTACTCCATTTCCGTCGGTATCTAATTGATTGTTATTTGCAACAGTTCGACAATTATCACATGCATCACCAACGCCGTCATTATCGGTATCTAATTGATCAGGATTGCTTACATCTTGGCAGTTATCATTGGAAACAACACCATCTTCGCCACAGTTATCAAAAATATCATGGATGGAGTTACAGTTTGTATTGTTCCCATACAGTGTGAAGCTTCCTGTTACGGTTCCCTGGTTGTAAAAGCGATCAAGAATACAACATTCATCTAGGTTTGTATTATTAATCAAAGTCATATTTTCATGAACTTTCACCAAATCATCTAAATGGCTAATATCAGTTAGGTTTTGATTTCCAGATATTACCAAATTTCCATATACCTCAATATTTTTTCCCAAATCATTCAAGCTTGTCAAGGAAGAATTATCGCTAATCGTTAAATCGCCAGAACGAGCAAGAAATTCAAAATCACTTAAACTTGTTAAACCTGGATTGTTCACAATTGAAATTCCTTTTCGAAAATTGGTCAGTGTACTCAAAAATTGTAATGAAGTTAACGACGAATTTCCTTCAACTCTGACACCTTCACCTGAATAAGCTGATATATAATTTGCCATTTGAAATTGAATATCAGTTAAAGCTTGATTGTTTTTCAATTCTAATCTCGTGAATGAAAGTTGAGAGTTATCTGAAATTGACACAGATTGTAAAGCATCATTCTCACTGATTACTACAGGATCCAAATCAGTTCCTAACCCAGGAAGTGTTATATTTTGTAATTGATCACAATTTAATATGCTAAAAATAAGTCCAAAAGATGATAAATTACCGAGATCATCTAAGTTTGGCAGACTATTATTATTACTTATTGTGATTGCGCTGGAAACGGAGTTTAAAGCACTCAATCCACTTAGAGAGGATAGTGAAGCATTGCTATTGACCGTCATTGTACCATTAATTGTACTCAAGCTTGAAAAACCATCAATCGCGGTTAAAGAAGCGTTCAATTCAATTAAAAATTGTCCTGAAGAAGAAGCCAAATTAGTAAAACCACTAATCGTATTTAAAGAACTATTGTTTCTAATCGTGAGATTGCCTGAATGAGAAGTCATACCATTAAATCCATTAATTGATGTCAAGGCTCCATTATATTGTATATCTATATAACTTGATGGAGTACCAGAACCGTTTATTGCATCGATGGAAATTAATGCTGGATTATTAACGATGGTACAAGAATTACGAATGGCTGCATTATCTAAACCTGTAAGAGATGTAAGTCCAGTATCAATAATTCTTAAATTGCGTATATCTGTAAAGGCTTGCATACCGTCAATACTAGTTAGAGATGGATTATCTCTAATGGTAACTTCAGTACCGTATGCATACGTACCGTTAGTGTCAATTGTGAGTCCTGAAAACGATGTCAAATTTGGATTATCTCTTACTTCAAAAGTAGAAACCGATTGACTTACTGATGCTTGGAAATCAGTGATTCCAGTATTGGTGACAATCACTTTATTTTGAGCCTCAAGTTGTGAAACTCCATTTAAACTTTGAAGCAAAGGACTATCAATAACATATAAATCAACTATTCCTTGCGATACACTTAAATTCTGTAAGCTACTAATTGATGTTAAGTTTGGATTATTACTTATTTGTAAAATTGCCGGGGTGTTTCCCCCTAGGCTAGTAAGATTTTGAAGACCATTTAATGTAGTGAGACTTGTATTTCTAATGATCAATGAAGATGCTATTTCTTCAATAAAAGATAATCCAGAAATGTCTACAATATCATTATTTGTTCCAGGGTTTGATTGTCCTATGATCAATGAAATAGGCAACCTATTACAACCTGTTGTAGCATACGTAGCTACAAAATTATCAACACTAGATTGCGTATATAAATTTACCGTATAGTAACCGCAATTTTGCGCAGATATGCTCAAGATACCAAAACAACATAAAATTGTTATATATATATTTTTCATTCTGTGGTACATTATTATAATTATTGAACTTTAATTTTCTTCACATTGAACTTTTGCTCGCTGTAGATTTTTACGAGATACATTCCTTTAGCAAGTCTGCCCAAATCAACTTTATCTGTTTTGGTAGTAACTAATACTTGCTTTCCTATCAAATTATAGACTTCTACTCTGTCAATTTTATCCAACGATCGAATGTAGATAAAGTCGTTGGTTGGATTTGGAAATACTTGTAAAGATTCAATGGTAGCTTCTTGTACACTTAAAATACTTTCATGTACCAATCGTATTTGTCCTGGCAAGGTATAATCAACAGCAAAACCCGTAAGATTGCCTCCTAACGTCACAGAAGTAAATTGCCCAGAAATATTTCCAGTATATGATATAATGGTAAACGAATCGGTAGTTGCAGGTATAAAACCGTCAATCGTAGCGATATCTAAAACGCCATTCATCACCAAATCGCCGTCCACAAAAACATGATCGTGACCATTTTCAATTCCAATGCCTGCATTTCCTTGAATGTCCAGCATAAAACCTGCTGATGAACTATTTAGTAACGAAGAATTAAAACTTAAATCTCCAATAATAACTCCAGGATTTACAATCGCCAAATTTGTAGCAGAGGCAAAATCCATCGTACCATCACCTTTTATTTGTCCGTTATTTCTGTTTTCAAAACTCTCTGTACTAAATATAACAGCTGATTCTTGCAGCATAAGTTCTCCACCATCATTTACCAAACTTTGGCTGTATGATTGTATGGAAATAGAGAACACTATAATACATAGTATTTTTTTTATCATATCATTTTATTTTTCAATATTTTACAGGTAAAACATATGCATCTATCAAAAGATATTACATATTAATTTCTAAAAAACAACTGTTTCTTTTTTAGTTTGAGGCAGAATGAGTAGTTAAAAATCAACAATACACACTAATTAAATAAAAAAAACAATACAAACCACTCTCTTTGCACGTTTATTTTCGTAAAAATGCTCGTTTTATATGCTTTTTTAATTAGAATAATTCTAAACAAATAGTCTTTTTACTGTCCTTTTAGTGACAATTCAACGAACTGACTATTTTTAACCTTTTTTTAAAACCAATAAATACAACAAGCTGAATAACAGATAAATGAATCAAAAAAAAGCATTCTATTTTCCGTGAATATAGAGTCTGTTTTCGCGAAATAAGACATAGCTCTGTTGCCATTTCCTTGTAACAACCGTACATTTACATATACCAATTTTATAGTTACCCTAAAATTAGTTATCCCTAAAAAAGCCAGCATAACAAATGTTAACTAAAAAAAACTGTATTGAATGTCATCAAATGAATTATCATTGCGATATGATCTTTTGAATTCTCAAATGAATCCGCATTTTATTAATAATGCAATCCAAAGTATCTGTAATGCAATGACCAAAGGAAATGTGAATCAGTCTATCAACTGGCTTAATAGGCTTTCACATTTGTACCGACTCGTTCAAAAATCGACCAAAAGTAAATTGATCGATTTAGAAGACGAACTTAAAATTTCAACGTTATATATTGAATTGCAACGCGATCTTTTTGAAAAAGGTTTTGCCTATACAATTGTGATTGATGAAGCGTTGAAAGCTGATTTAGAATTTACCAAAGTTCCACCACTTATTTTACAACCGCTCATCGAAAATGCTATTGTGCATGGTTTGAAAGGGATGAAACGTAATGGAAAAGGAGAACTTAAAATTTCAATCAAGCTAGAAAAAGAACAATTGTATATATGTATTACCGATAATGGTGATGGCATTACAAAAACGGCTAAAGAACTAAATGAAGGCAGCGGAATTTCTCTTGAAAATATCAACGAGCGTTTAAAGATTATCAATGGTACAAAAAGCGAAAAGAAGTTGTTGGAAGTTCAAACAGTACGCAATGCTGTTGGTGTGGTTGCTGGAACACAAAGTTGTCTCCGCATTCCGCTGATTCAAATTTAAAAACCAGCGACACGCATGTTTAGCATCAGTTTGACTCTGTTGTAAATGTTAGGCAATTTTGCTTGGAATTCTTCAGGAGTTTCAAAAAAATGTTCAATCAACACAGATAAAAATTCATACTGATTCTCAAACGCATAATCGCGCAAATAATTAATTTTAATCAATCGTTTCTGGGCATCTTTATCTATCAAAGAAGCAAGAAGCAATTTATATTGACGCAAAAAAACGCGTGCATTATAACTACTTTCTGTTAAAAAACTAAAATGCAATGCATGCGTAAGTTCGTGAATACCAAGATTTAGATTGTCATCTTCTATTTTGATGCCTTCTTCAAAATCTTCCCACGAAAACACCAAAGTTTTATATTTCGGATTGGCTTCTCCTTTGTGATATTGCTGTGTAATATTGGAAAAATAATGTTGCGGATATACCAAAATCGTTTCAAATCGCGAAAGCAAATAACGCCTAAAACCAAAGGTAATCATCACTGCTGTAGCAGAAATAAGTAGTTGCATCCGTTCCGTAACCAATAAATCTTCACGACCTACAAAAGTATGCGCATTGATAAAACGCAATACTCTATGCTCAAAAACACGTTTTTCTTTCGCATTCAACTTTCTATAAAAAGACATTTCTTCAGCCACTAAAGCGCGCTGCCTTTCGGTAAACTTATCCGAAAAAAGCACAAAACGATATAAGTTGGTTCGTTTGTAAAAAAATCCTTTGAGGTAATCTAATGGCAATGATAGTAATTTAAGGAATACAGGTAGCAATGGCTACATTTGATAGTATTTGTAATTCAATTGATTGCTAAAATACATATTCTCACCATATAAAAATGAGCTTGAGGTAAATATTTATCACTTTCATTTTTTAATAAAAAAGATAAAAAGTGTACAAAACGGTTTACAAACGTTAAAATCAAGATCAAAACATCAAGAAAAAGAGAAAACTTATGTGCTTTCGTGATGAATTTATATAAGAATTATATATTTTTAGCCTAACAATCTAAGCAATAATGAAACACACACAAATTTTACGATATCTTTTAGCTTGCGCATTTCTATGTGTCTTTGCAAGTTGCAGTGATGACGATACAAATATCATTACACCGGAAAGTGGAGATCCAAACCCAGATCCAGATCCAATAACCTTGGCTCCTGAAGTTGAAGTGTATGACGCAGATAGAGTTCACAACAATCTAACATTAGTAGTGAATGTTGCCAAAGATTTTGCGTATTTACTGAGCAAAACTGGACAAAAAGTACACGAGTTTACTTTTGATGAACCTTTAGGAAACGATTTAGAAGTGTTGCCAAACGGAAAATTGTTAGGTCTTTTTAAAGATCCGAATGCACAAATTGCTTTTGGTGGCTATGGCGGTATTGCAAAAATTTACAATGTCAATGGAACTGTAGAATGGGAATATACATTGAGCAACGAAAATTTTATATTACACCATGACATTGAAATGCTGCCAAACGGGAATATTCTATTATTAGTTTGGGAACGTATTGCGGAAGCAGACGCTGCAGCGCAAGGTTCCGTAAATCCTGGTGATATTTATCCTGAAACACTCATGGAAATTAATCCTAATACAAATACTGTTGTTTGGCAATGGAGAAGTTTTGACCACATTGTCCAAGATGATGATGCATCGCTTCCAAACTATGGCATTGTAGCCGATAATCCTCACAAAATGAACATCAATTACAATCCAGCTGCTAATGGTGATTTTATGCACGCCAATGGTTTTGATTATGATTCTGCAAAAGATATCATTTACCTAAGTGTAAACTTTTTTAGTGAAGTTTGGGTAATTGATCACAGTACAACTACCGCACAAGCAGCATCGGGTTCCGGTGGAAATTATGGAAAAGGTGGCGATTTGTTATACCGATTTGGTAATCCACGCGCGTATGACAATATGATGGGAGAAGTTCGTGGCGATCGCAATCATTATCCTAATTTACTAGAAGATGGCGTTGAAGGTGAAGGAAACATTTTATTATATGTTAACGGTTTTGCCGCGGGTGTTTCTACAGTATACGAACTGGAAATGCCTACAACATTTTCGCTCTTACCAAATACAGACAATGAACCTAATGTAGCTTGGTTTTATAAAAATGACGCAATGTTTTCAAGTAAGGTTTCTGGTGCTGAACGTTTAGACAATGGCAACACGCTTATCTGTGAAGGTGATTTCGGATTTTGGGAAGTCACACCAGAAAAAGATGTGGTTTGGCGTTACAACGGCGGAGAAGGTTCTTTCTTTTGGAGAGCTTATGACTTTGAAGTAGACGATCCTGTATTGACCAGTTTCGGATTGTAAACACTAACAAATACCATACAATATAGTTCATGAAGGCAACTTATACCAAAGTTGTCTTCTTTTTTTTGATGAATGTAAGTTTGAAATAAAAAATAGCAGCGTTTTTTGTAACAAAATTGAATCGCGTGAGACTTATTTGGCGTAGCCAACTCAAAAACAATTCGATATGCAAACACTATTCGATTTCCAACAACGTTTTGCAAAGTTTTTAATTCCACTAGCCCTTTTTATTGGCACGTATTTTTTCATAAAATCACCATACTTTTTAGAACATGCAAGCACACTTACTTTTGCCGTTTCTGCCGATTTATTATTGACAATTCCCATCGTATATTTTTTCTTAATCAGAAAAACTAACATTCCAAAAACCACCATCGTTCCTATGATGTTAATTGGTTTGTTTATTGGATTTTTCGCTCTACCAGAAGCCAATCAAGAATATATACAGCTCTTTAAAACATGGTTTTTACCTGTGATCGAAGTTGGAGTTGCTTCTTTTCTAATTTATAAAGTTCGAAAAGCCATTCTATTTCATAAGAAACAAGAAAACAAATCTTTAGACTTTTTTACAGCCTTAAAAACTACCTGTGCAGAAATTTTACCAAAGCCTGCTGTTGTTCCGTTTGCGACAGAAATTTCGGTTTTCTATTACGGTTTTGTGTATTGGAAACGTAGAAAACTAGCCGAAAATGAATTTAGTTATCACAAAGAAAGTAGTTCAGTCGCATTATTTTT